>JAJDDU010000380.1 GCA_029260155.1 Phycisphaerae bacterium
CGGCGCCGGTCAGCACGGCGTCGCCACCGCGATGGCAGGCGCGATGTTCAACATCCCCACCGAAATCTACATGGGCGCCGTCGACGCTGATCGCCAAGCCATGAACGTCTACCGTATGAAGCTGCTGGGCGCCAAGGTTCATCGCGTCGAATCCGGAACGCGAACGCTTAAGGACGCCATCAACGAAGCCCTCCGCGATTGGATCGCGAACGCCGACGACACCTACTACCTGTTCGGTACAGCCGCAGGCCCGGATCCGTTTCCCGAGATAGTCGCGCACTTTCAATCCGTCATCGGGCGAGAGTGTCGCCTGCAGATCATACACAACGAGAGCAAGCTTCCGAAAGCGGTATTCGCCTGTGTCGGCGGCGGGAGCAACGCGATCGGCATCTTCTCTGCGTTTCTGAATGACAAAGGCGTGTCACTCGTCGGAGCGGAAGCCGGCGGGGACGGAACGAAACACGGAGCCTCGCTGGCGTGCGGCAGTCCGGGCGTTTTCCACGGCATGCACTCCTACTTCCTTCAGGACGGGGACGGTCAAATCGCAGAAGCGCACTCGATCGCCGCAGGACTGGATTACCCCGGTGTCGGGCCGATTCACGCGGAACTGAGCGAATCGGGCAGAGCGACGTACCACCCGGTATGCGACGACGAAGCCCTCGCCGCGTTCCATCTGTTGTCGCGGTGCGAGGGCATCATCCCCGCGCTGGAATCGAGCCACGCGGTGGCACTCGCGCTGCGAATGGCCAAGGACTATCCCGAAGAATCGACGCTAATTGTCAATCTATCCGGACGCGGCGACAAGGATCTGCACACCGTTCTGGATCAGCCGTCGGACGGAGGGCATGCGTCGTGAATCGATTCCAAGCAACGTTTGAAACCGCCGGACCGCGCGGCCTGTTCATGCCCTTCTTCATGCTGGGCGATCCCACGTTGGAAACAAGCAAGCGGTTGATCCAAGCCGCACTCGATGCCGGCGCGGACGGACTGGAGTTGGGAATCCCATTCTCCGACCCCATCGCGGACGGGCCAGTGATCCAAGCAGCGTCGATCCGAGCCGCCAGAGCAGGCGCGACGGTCGACCGCTGCTTCGAGCTGATCGCCGACATCCGCGCAGCCACCGACGTCCCCATCGGGCTGCTGGTCTACTACAATCTCGTCCACCATCGCGGGGCGGACGCTTTCTGCCGGACGGCCTCTCGCGCGGGCGCCGACGCACTGCTCGCCGCCGATTTACCGCACGATCAGGACAGCCCCCTGCATAACGCGATGGCAGACAACGGTCTGGGCAGCGTCTATCTGGTCAGCCAGAACACCCCCGACGACCGCGCAGCCAGTATCATGCGTCGAGCGACGGCCTACACCTACGCGGTGGGCATCATGGGCACGACCGGCGCCCGCAGCGCCATCTCGGACACTACCCAGGACTTCATCCGGCGTCTTAAAGGCGTCGGTGACACGCCCTTCGTCGTCGGCTTCGGCGTCGGCAGCCCGCAGCAGGTGGTGGACATCCTTGCCATGGGCGCGCATGGTGTGATCGTCGGCAGCGCCCTGATCGAGCGAATCGCAGCGCATGGAGCGGATGCCGAACGAGGGATCGAGGAAGTCCGTACGTTTGTCAGCAAAGTCCAAGCGCTTCGGGAGCGTAAGCAATGCTCGTCGTAATGAGAGTTGATGCCACCGATGCTCAGGTCGATGCGGTCTGCGCCGCGATCAAGAACCTGGGATACGAACCGCACCCCATGCCCGGCGCCCAGCGCACGGCAGTCTGCATCACAGGCAACGAAGGCGCCGTAGACAGAGACCGACTCGCGCAACTCGCCGGCGTGCGCGAGATCATCAGGGTCTCCAAACAATACAAGCTCGTTTCGCTCGAAACGAAGAGCGAACGCACCGTCGTCGACGTGCGCGGCGAACCCATCGGCGGACAGGAGCTAACCCTCATCGCCGGACCGTGCAGCGTCGAGACCGAAGAGCGCACCATGGCCATTGCCGAAGCGCTCACCGCCATCGGCATCAAGTTTTTCAGGGCAGGAGCGTACAAGCCACGCACCAGCCCCTACGCATTTCAAGGCCTCGAGGAAGAAGGCCTAAAAATCCTCGCCAAAGTACGAGAGACCTTCGGCTTGCGAATCGTCACCGAAGCGATGTCCGAGGAAACCCTACCCGCCGTCGCGGAGGTAGCCGACGTCTTGCAGATCGGCGCCCGCAACATGCAGAACACCGCCCTGCTCAAGAAGATTGGCAAGTGTGCGCTGCCCGTCCTGCTCAAACGCGGAGCGGCGGCGACGTTGGAAGAGCTGCTCATGGCCGGCGAGTACATCATGTCCGGCGGCAACCACCAAGTGATTTTCTGCGAACGCGGAATCCGAACCTTCGGCGACCACGTACGCAATACGCTCGATGTCAGCGCCATTGCAGCGGTCAAGGAACTAAGCCACTTGCCGACGCTAGGCGACCCCTCGCACGCAGCCGGCAAGCGCAATCTCGTACCCCCCCTCGCCCGCGCAGCCGTCGCCGCCGGCGCGGACGGCTTAATCGTCGAGGTACACACCGACCCGTCTACCGCGTGGAGCGACGGCGCCCAGACGCTGTCCGTCGAGGAATTCAAGCGACTCGCCGACGAATTGCGACACTACCGCGAAGTGTTCCCGCCGACGCAGTCACCCGTGGCGATTTAGCGAAAACCCGCCATCCGTTTTTGTTGGTTCTCGTCAAGACTTGTCAACTCAATTGTTAATGAGCACTTCGGCCTCGGTGAGGCTGCGCACTATGATAGAATTCTCCTAGCCCGTGACGTGTTCCCCGTGCGGCGCACGTCAGTACGAAGGAGGCGGTGCGCGACGAATGGACGGGTGAACCATCCAACACTCATGGAGCTTAAGCAATGAATTCCCCAAGGCGGATAACATCGGCACTGTGTGCATGTTCGATCCTAGCCACCGTATCGGTTCCGGCCGATGCGGCAGTCACACCCGAACCGGCCCACGCGGAGCGCCCCGGCGAAGCGCCCCATCCGCCGTATCCGTTCGTGCTGCCGCCCGCTATGTCCGGTGAGCGACTGCCTCTGCGCGGCCCGTACATCAACAATCAGGCGAACATTGACCCGTTCGGACAGAACATCACGGGTGACGCCGCAAACGAACCTTCCATCGCCGTCGATCCCACGAATCCGAATCGCATCGCCATCGGCTGGCGACAGTTCGACACGATCCAATCCAACTTTCGCAAGGGCGGCTGGGCATTCAGCACCGACGCGGGCAACAGTTGGACCTTCCCCGGCGTCGTACATCCGACCGAGTTCGCCAGCGACCCAGTCCTGAGCTTCGACCGCACGGGCAAGTTCTATTACTACAGTCTTCAGCCGAATCGTGGACCGGGTGATTGGGCCTGTTATCTCTACCAATCCGCCGACGGCGGCGCAACTTGGCCGCAAGACGTCTACGCGTTCGGCGGCGACAAGCTGTGGATGACCGTCGATCGAACCGACGGCCTCGGACAAGGCAACATCTACTCCGTTTGGACGCCCAACACGCAGGCCAGTTGCTGCGGGCCGAACCGATTCACGCGCTCGACGGACGGCGGATTGACGTTCGACCAGCCGATCCCTGTTCCGGGCGGCACCTTCGCGTGCACGATTGACGTCGGCCCCGAAGGCGAGGTGTACGTCTTTGGAACGTCCTTCACAAATGGAGCCCTGGAAGTCAGTAAATCAACTGATGCACAAGATCCGCTCGCTGAGCCCTCGTTCGAGTTCAGCGAAGGAGTGTTCCTTGACGGGATCTTCGGGCTCGGCGGCGGCCCGAATCCTGCTGGACTTCTCGGACAGGCCTGGATCGCCACCGACCATTCCGATGGCCCAACACGCGGCAACGTCTACGCATTGTCTTCCGTGTTTCGATTCTCCGTGAACGACCCGCTCGATGTCATGTTCGCGCGCAGCACCGATGGCGGACAAACGTGGAGCGCTCCCCTCCGGGTCAACGACGACCCCGTTGGCAATCTCGCATATCAGTGGTTCGGCACCCTGTCCGTGGCCCCCAACGGCAGGATCGACGTGTTCTGGAACGACACGAGAAACGACCCCACGGTGACGTTGTCGGAACTGTATTACTCGTATTCGACGGACGGCGGGTTGACCTTTGCGCCGTCCCGCCCCGTCAGCCGGCCGTTCAACCACTTTCTAGGATACCCGCAGCAAAACAAGCTCGGTGACTACTATCACTCCATCTCGGACAACGACGGCGTGGATCTCGCTTGGGCGGCCACGTTCAACGGCGAGCAGGACGTCTACCATCTCCGCGTCCACCACCGACACGGCGACGCAGACGAAGACGGTGACGTGGATCTCGATGATTTCGCCGCGTTCGCCACGTGCGCGACAGCACCCGGCGTTGACGCGGGCGCCCAGTGCGTCGCCTCCGACACGGATGGCGATGGAGATGTTGACCTCATCGATTTCGGCACTGTGCAAGCGAGCTACACCGGATCGTGCGCCCCGATGATGGCACAGCAGCCGGCCGACACCTCGGCGTGTCTTGGCGGAGAGGCCACGTTCGAGGTACAAGCTCAGGGGGCGGGACTCACCTACCAATGGCACCACGATTGGATCAATATCCCCGGCGCCACAAGCGCCACTCTCCAACTCGACTCCATCAGTCTCTCGTCGCGCGGCAATTATGGCGTTACAGTGCAGAGCAGTTGCGGCGTCGTGCTTTCGGAAAACGCCAACCTGAGCATCAATCCCATTCCACAGTTCGTCACGCAGCCCGTGGCAACTGAGACATGCCTGGGCGCCACGGCCGAATTCCACGTCGAAGTCGCCAGCGGAACGCCACCGATCACGCTCCAATGGCAATTCAATGGCCAGGACATCGCGGGCGCCACCGAGCCCACGCTCGTCGTCGACAACGTAACACCCGAGAATCTCGGGCTCTACCGATGCGTGGCCACCGACGGATGCCCGGTCACTTTGATATCCATCAGCGCCGCCCTGACCGTGCCGGAGGTGTCGATCACGTCCTCGCCGATCGGCGGAGAAGTGTGCGTGGGCGGATCCATATTCCTGTTCACATCGACGCAGGGTGGGCCTGATCTGCAGTGGTTCAAAAACGACGTCGCGATTGACGGCGCAACACAGTCGTTCCTCGCGATCGGCAACGTAACCGCCGAGAACTCCGGGTCGTACACCGTCATCGCCACCGGCACGTGCAACACCGTAACGTCGGACGCAGCCATCATCAACGTCATCGACTGCAATTGACGAAGCCGGGGAAAGTTGAAGATTCAAGGTTGATGATTGAAGCTCGACACACGAGAATGGAGGAGTGTCGCGTTTTTTGTCTTCGACCTTTGCCGAGCGGAGAGTCTTCATGTTCGCCCCTTGCCTGCTGACGTTGGCGACCGCATGTCTTTCGCAGACAGACGGCGAGCGCGGCGCTTTCGACGCGCTGCTGCGGGAATATGTGCACGGCAGTCGGGTGGACTACGCGGGGCTGAAAACGAAGCAGGAGCAACTTGGCAAGTACGTCGATTCATTGAAGAGCGTCGATGCCCGCAAGATGAGTCGCAACGAACGGATGGCCCTGTTCATCAACGCGTACAACGCTTGCACGCTCCTGCTGATCGTCGAGCACTACAAGCCGGGGCTCAAGAGCATCAACGACATCCCGGAGAAGAGGCGTTGGAAACACAAGCGATGGCACGTTTCGGGACGAGTCTACTCGCTCGACGAGATTGAGAACTCCGTGCTTCGTCCGGAGTTCAAGGACGCCCGCGTACACGCCGCCATCAATTGTGCCTCGATCGGTTGCCCCGATCTGCGGGCGAAAGCCTTCACGCTTGATGGCCTCGAACGGCAATTGGACGAACAGTTCAAGCGATTCGTCAACTCCCCCCGACACGTGCGCGTAGCGAACGGAAAACTGCACATTTCCGCGATTTTCACCTGGTTTGCGTCGGACTTCTTGCGCGACGGGAATTCCCCGCTCTCGTATGTCACGCGCTACGCTGAGCCCTCGCTGCGCAAGCGCCTCAAGGCGATTGGCCCAGCGCCTAAGATCCTCCCTCTCCCATACGACTGGTCGCTCAACGACACAAGGACCGGGAACACACGGTAGCGGCGGCGAGCAAATGATCCCCTGGCAAACGAACATGTACACAGAGCCCGCGGACCTCGAGCGGATGCGCGCACTGGGGCTTGGGACCATCCACGGAGTACTCTCCCATGAGGGCTCCGACGTCTCGGCCATCAGTAGTTCTTCGGACGTGTTCCGCGTGGTGGACGACGATGGCGGCTGCGTTTTCGTTAAGCGATACTTGTACCCTCGATGGGGACCGCGTGTTCGGCAGATGTTCCGTGGCACGATGTTCGGAACCAGCCGGGCTCGGTTTGAGTTCGTTTTTTTGACGGAGATGCGCCGGCGTGGGCTGCCGGCTGTTCGCCCGATCGCGTTCGGCGAGGATCGGCTGCTCGGATTCACGCGAACGACATTCCTTATTACCGAAGGGGCGCCCGACGTGGTGTCTCTCGACACGTTTGCGCTGCGCGACGACGGCGCTGCGATGAGGAATTCGACTGGCTGGGCGGGGTTGGCTGACCCCCTGGGACGCACGATTCGCCGGATGCACGACGCCGGCGTTCGCCACGGCGGCTTGTTTTGGCGGAACATCCTGGTGTGCGAAGACGCACACGACGCGACGACGCAATTCTCCTTTCTGGACCCGGACCATCGAGGTCGCTTGCGCCCGGGGCCGCTGCCTGCGTCCGACGTGGTGGCTGACCTCTCGGAATTCGCCGCGTCGGCCATCGCACTGCGGCTTGACGACGGGTTGTCACCGTTCTTGCGAGCGTACTCGGGCGGCGCCGTTGATTCCGATCTGCAGGGGAGGATTCTGCCTCGAGCTGCACAACTCGCAGGCGCCGAGAGACACCGCATCGCGGTCTCGGACATGATCGTTCGCCTGCGAGAACGATCACAGAACGACGTAGCCGCGCCTGGGGGGGAGCTCCGAACGGTCGACGCGTTCTTCGAGCATCTGCTCAGGGCCAAACGATCGAACGCCGCACATCTGCCGTCTAGACACACCATTCGCCTGGTACTGAGCGGGAGCCCCGAGCGGACGGTGGCCGTGGGCCGCGACGGATACACTTCGGTAGATAACCCGGCGGAAGGCGTCGATCTGACGATCTCAAGCGATGTGGCCATCTGGCTGGCCGTCGTCAACGCGGACCCAGACGCGTTTTCGCTGATTCGCTCCGGACGGTTCCGCATTACTGGCGACACCTCGCTGCTGGCGACATTTCTCCGGGACATCTGGGCGTAGCAAGAATCGCTCCGTTCCCGACCTGCAGCGCGCTCGTTGAATGAATCCGGCTTGCAGGCTACGATGCCGCCGACTTGAGATAGCCGATGCGGTTTGGAGCGTGACACCCAATGAAAGTGCTGATTGTTGGAGGCGGCGGACGCGAACACGCCATTGCGGTGCAGGTTCGTCGATCGAGGCCTCAAGCGGAAATCATCTGTGCGCCCGGAAACGCGGGAACGGCTGCCATCGCGCAGAACGTCCAAGTCGCAGCCGACGATATCGACGGGCTCTTCACGCTGGCGTCCGATCTCAGCATCGACCTCACCATCGTCGGCCCGGAGGCTGCGCTGTGCGCGGGGATCGTCGATCGCTTCCAGGCCGCCCGGCTGCGAGTCTTCGGACCCACCAAGGAGGCTGCTCGACTGGAAGGCGACAAGGCTTACGCCAAGAAAATGCTCACAGAGAGTCGTATTCCAGCCGCTAGCGGCAAGAGCTTCAAGCGCTTCTCGGACGCCAGGGAGTACATTGCGACGCGCGACACGCCGCAGGTCGTGAAAGCATCGGGGTTGGCTGCGGGCAAGGGTGTGGTGGTGTGCGACGACCCGTCCGACGCGCTCATCGCGGCGGAGGAGATGATGGTCGGCAGGAAGTTCGGCACCGCCGGCACCAGCATCGTGGTCGAAGAGAAGCTGATTGGGGAGGAGCTTTCCGTCCATGCACTCGTGGACGGCCACAACATCTACGTTTTGGAATCGTCGCAGGATCATAAGCGAATCGGTGCGGGTGATACCGGGCTCAATACGGGCGGGATGGGCGCCTACAGCCCCGCGCCGATCGGAAGCGCCGGCGTGATGTCGCTGGTCGATACCGAGGTGCTGGTGCCAATCGTGGATGCTCTTCGTCGACACGAGATCGACTATCGGGGCGTGCTGTATTGTGGAATCATGGTGACGGCTGCCGGCCCGAAGGTGCTGGAATTCAACTGCCGGTTCGGCGATCCGGAGACTCAGGTTCTGCTCGCGCGGCTCAAGAGCGACTTCGTCGACATGATCGACGCCTGCATCGATGCCAAGCTCGACGAATACACGTTGGAGTGGGACACCCGTCCGGCGGTCTGCGTGGTGACCACGTCGGCTGGCTACCCGGGATCGTACGAAAAGGGCAAGGTGATCACGGGCCTCGACGAAGCCGGCGCCCTGCCGGACGTAACTGTGTACCAAGCCGGGACAGCTCTGCGGGATGACCGCAAGGTCATCACCAGCGGCGGCCGCGTGCTGGGCGTCACCGCGCTCGGCGAGACGATTCGCGACGCCCGCGACCGCGCATACGAGGCGGTCGACAAGCTCACCTACACCGGCATCTACACCCGCCCCGACATCGCCCACCGCGCCCTCCGCGCCGCGGAGATGCCCCAAGGCTGACGCCCGCGCATGCCGCTGACAGATCCTCAAGAAAGTCCGCCGCGCTCGCTACATCATGCGTAAGACGTCATCAACATGAAACACCACACAAGCGTGGCCATGGGTAGATTCTTGGAGAGATCCCGAATTCCACCCGCACCCCTCTCGAAGGAGACCCGCTCATAGATGCCACCCGGTCGCCACCCGTCAATTGGTGGCCAGGACTTCGATGCGCTGTTGGGATTCAAAGTCCTTGCGAACGATCACCTCGGTGCGTTCGTTGGCTTCGAAGACCAGCAAGCTGTTCGCGTAGAAACCCAGAATGGCTGCGTTGGCGAGGGCTGTTTCGCTGTTGCCTGCGTAGACCGTGATGCCGTCGTCGGGGCTGTCCGGGTGGTGTACCGTAAATAGCACCGCATGGTTCGGCTCGGTGAACGACTGATCGCCGATGGCGAAGCCGCCTTCGATCCAGCGGACCGGCGACACCGTGCGTGCGAGGAGCTTCTGAACCTCCGGGTGTCGCACTGAGTCACCGAGGACCAGAATTCCGCCACCGGACAACTTCTCGGGCGTTAGACTGTCGTCGGCTGGGCTTTTCACGAGTTGGCCATCTTTCTTTTTCTTGACCGGCTCTTCAAAGCGATCCGCAACAGTCGTATACGCGTCCGGAAACTCGCCTGTGGGCACGAGGATCATCATGTGCTTGGCTGACTTGGTGGTCGCAGTGGTCGGCATGATCTCGGACTTGTGGAGCTTTCGGAACACGTGGTAGTCGGGATCTAGTTCGACTGCGATCGGCGATCCGCTGGGTGCGAGCGTAATGGTTTGGGGTGATTCCGAAATCTGCACGACGACCTCTACCTCGCGACCATCCTCGTACCGAATGTGCAACGGAACCGAGAGCGAAAACGCTTTCTCTCCCTGATCGATCACGACGGCGAGTTTGCCGCTCGAAGCATCGAAGGTCGCCTCTTTCAACTCCAGCATCGGAGCGCCGGCGCCGTTCACCCACTGGGCGAAGAAATCATCGAGGTTTTGCCCGCTCGCTTCCTCGAAGGCGTCCTTGAGCGTAGTCCAAGTGGCGTGCTTGCCTGTGTACTGCTCGGTCACGCGGTGACAGGCGGACCAGAAATTGTCCTGCCCGATTTCTCGGGCGATCATGTGAAAGACGGCTGCACCCTTGCTATAGGCGATGCCCCTGCCCGCGCCGTCCTTGAGGCCATACGTGCCGACGGGCTTGTCGTATTCAGGCTTGACGCGGCTGAGGAAATTGGACTGGTCGCGTCGCTTCTTGCGCGCTCCTTCCATGTCAGCCTCTTCGATGAAGCCATAGTAATTCGTGCAGTAGCTGGTGAGGGCTTCGCACCAATTGCCGTCACGCGGGTCGACCTCGACGCCGCAACCCCACCAACTGTGGACCATTTCGTGATCGAGATAGCCGTGGCGGAACGAGTTGTCGCCCATGTGCATGACGACAGGGCCAAAAAGCGTGAGCATGGGGAACGCGAAGCCGGAACTAAAGAAGTTCTCGATGATCGAGTACTGGTCGTAGGGAAACGGTCCGAGCAGTTTGTCGTAGCGCTCGATGTACGTCGCGGTATGGTCGAGGTAGTTCTGTGCGACGATTTCGTTCTTGGCGCGTTCTTCGGCATCAGCGGTTCGCTTCAGGTGTACACGGACATCGACATCGCCGACCTGGCGCGACCATACGTCGAGCGGCCCGCCAGTGAGCACGATGCTCGTCAGATCGTGGGGGCTATGCCAAGTTTGACCGTCTGCGTCGCCATCGACCCGCCGCGCACTGGCAATGAGCTCGTAGTCCGGAATCGGATTGACGTGCAGCGACCACTCGGCCAGAAGCAGGTCGGGATCGAGACTATCCTGATCTTCAATGCTCGGTGTCGGATACCAGTGGCCGCCGGGTGAGAGGTAGGTGCCCTCGGGTCCGGTGTGGGCGGACACCTCGAAATTGTGAATCTCGCCGGCCTTCTCGCCTGATGCGACGTCTTGCTCAAGCGTCCCCTGGTAGTCGACGGTGACGGTGATCTCGTCGGAGGCGGCCTCTAGATAGAGCTTGTGGGAGCGGTAGATTGGATCGACCTTCTCGTGGTGTTTCGGCACGTACAAAGCGCGCGTCTTACGGAATCGCTTGAGCTCCGCGCCTTGGACCTCGATGTTCGACACCTTGAGATCGCGGTTCAGGTCGAGTGCCACCCACACTTCGCCCTCGGGAGCCGCTCGGTCGGGAATCGGACGGAACGTAATGTTCGCGCGGCCTGAAAGCTTGTGCTCGGCGGGGTCGAGCTCGACGCTCAGTTGGTAGTCGGTCGCACGCACGTGAAAAGGCTTTGCGCAGCCGATCAAGACCAACGACACCATCAGCGGGACAAACAACATTAGGCGTGGGTGCGACATCACGGTTCTCCGATTATCAAAAAACAACACGGCACGGACATGCTAAACACAAGTGTGTGCAAAGCATACCCATGCCGTGGAAAATTCAGACTTTGCGAACGGCCGCGCTTACTCGGCCGTCTCAGGCAACGTCTGCGAATAGGCCGACAGATCGCCTACGCCTTCAACGGTCAAAACCGAGAACTGCGCCGGCATTGCGGTACCAGGCTGACCGAACCGTACTTTGTGCTGGAATTCGGCGAGGTTGTCGTTCGACAGGAATCCGACGAACGCGTCGAAATCATCCGGGGCACCCGGGGGAACCGTCAGCCCGTCGGAACCGTGGCAGGCGGCGCACGTCGAATCGTAGGTGACGTTACCGGCATCGACATCGCCGATAAACGCTCCATCCGCAATGATCGTATCCGTGTCGATCAGCCCTTCGAGTGCGAACTTGGCGAGGTTCCAAATCTCTTCATCCGCGAGACCAGCCGCCCCGAAACCGTGCGCGTCCTTGATGTTGTCGAAAACCTCTTGCTCGGTCGCGGTCATTCCGAAGATGCCCGCAAAACCCGTGCGGTGACTTCCGCCGCCATATGCCCCGTCAACGCCCTTGTAGTCCCAACCGTGACATTCCTTGC
>JAJDDU010000039.1 GCA_029260155.1 Phycisphaerae bacterium
GACCTGTTGGGCTATCTGAAACTGCAGGACGACATGGCGGATTCTGTCGAGGACGTGGCTGCGCTGTTGACGATCAAAAACCTGAAGTTGCCCTCGGAGCTGGTCGAGGCGACGTTTGAATACGTCGTCAAAGTGGACGACGTGTGCAAACATACGCTCGTGATTACCGACTACCTGCCGACGCTGGTTGAGAGCGACATGAGCGGTAGTGAGGTCGAGCACGTTCTTTCACTGGTCGCGGCGGTGGAGAAGCAAGAGTGGGAGGCGGATCGGCTGCAATACAAGCTGGCGAGGAAGCTCTTCGCGCTCGATGACAAAATGAAAGCCACCGACCTGTTCCTTTGGTTCCGCATTTTCGGCGAGCTCGGGCAGTTGGCCAACTTCGCTGAGAAAACGGGCGATCGTCTGCGGCGGATGCTTTCGAGTTGAACGCGCCCGGTTACTCGTGCGCACTCGGTTGAACGCAAAACTCACCGGCGAATCGCATGCCTGATTTTTCTTCCATAGATGGATCGTTCCAGGTCGTCTGCCTGGTTGTTGCGGTGACCATGCTGCTTTGGGACACCGTTGAGGTAGGCCGTAACGATGCGGCGAATCTGGTCAACGCGGTGCTTGGTGCTCGGGTCATGCAGCGCCGTCGAGCGATCGTGCTCACTGGGCTCGCCGTGGTTTGCGGTGCGGTGTTCAGTTCCGAGGTGATTGACACGGCACGCAAGGGAATCTTTGATCCCACCGGCTTGCAGACGCTCAACGCGGCGTTGGCGATTTACATTTCGGTGTACATAGTCGATACGGTTCTGTTGTACGGGTACTCTGCGTTCGGGATGCCGGTCAGCACGACGGCGTGTTTGGTGTTCGAGTTGCTGGGAGCTGCGATCGCCGTCGACGTTTCGACCGTCAACTGGAGCAAAGCGGGCACGGTCGTGTTCGCGATTGTCTGTTCAATTGTGCTTTCCGGGATCGCCGCCTTCCTCATTCAGCGTGCCGTTCGTGGTGCCATTCGCGACCGTACTGACCACCTTGCCACTCTCTTGCTGCACGGCGGCTGGGTCGGCGGCGGCTTTGCGGCCGGTTTGAGCTACTTCCTGATGCTCAAGGGAATGAAGCATGTCGGCTGGGTAAAGCAGATCAACACTTGGCTTGATCAGTTCAACGAGCAGGTTGAAGCGGACGTCGGAAACCTGATCATCGTATTCCTCCTGTGGGGCGGTTTCGCCATCGCGATTCACTCGCTGTTGGTGGTGTTTCGCCGCCGGGCCGCGAAGCTGCTCTTCCCAGTGCTGGCAGTGCTGGGCATGCTCGCGATGGGCTTTGCTTTTGGCCAGAATGACCTCGCCAACTGTGCCTCTCCGGGACTTGCTGCGATCACGCTGCTCGACAAGCAAGACGTCGCGATCGCGACGAAGGTGCCGATCGC
This sequence comes from Phycisphaerae bacterium, assembly GCA_029260155.1. Classification (GTDB taxonomy): domain Bacteria; phylum Planctomycetota; class Phycisphaerae; order UBA1845; family UBA1845; genus OFTM285. The sequence continues at coordinate 1,418 of JAJDDU010000039.1, forward strand.
GTGGTGGATGTTGCTGATCTGTGGGGGCTTGTTGTTCACGGGGATGACCACGAAGAACGCTGAGCGTGTCACGAAGGCGGCTATCGCAACGGGCAGCCAGGGTGACCATGTCGCCCTCTGGGCTCCACGCTGGTGTGTCGTGCTTGCGGGCAAACTGCTTCGGTTTCGCGGGACCGCACCTGCGTTGGCGCCGCGCGAACGTTTCACACCTGCGGGCAAGACGCTTCACTTCGACACGCTGCGTGCTTGCGTCATCATGTCCGTAGCAGCGAGCGTGATCGCGACAGCCAGCAGTATTGGGCTTCCGGTCTCGACGACCTACGTGACGTTTGCGGCAGTCGTCACGACGGGCTTGGCCGATCGAATCTTCCAACGTGGGGATGCCGAACTCAAGCTGGGGCGCGCGATTTGGGTCATCACGAGTTGGTTCTTGTCTGCCGTGATTGCTGCAGTGTCCGCAGGGTTGGTTGCGACGGCGATTCACCAATTGGAAATCGTGGGAATCGCAGCCTGTCTCGGAACCAATTTCACGGTCCGTCGGTTCCTCAAGCGTCGCGCTGACGCGCAGACGCGGCGGGTCGAGGAGGCCACGGACGAGCGCAGACATCCGGAACGCTTTGCACTGGAAGACGAAGAGGCGTGATCTGTCGCAACGAACGCCGCGCACGCAAATCGCCGCTTCTGCTTAGGTGAGAAGCGGCGATCGGTGCTCCCCGGGGCATTCCCGTGGTCGCGGTGAAACGCCCGCCACGTTGGGGAGCCAAGGCAAAGTGGTTCCGAAGGCTACGCAATCGCGGCATCGGTCTCGGCGAGTTTCTTCCGCTTTCGACAATCGAAACCGAGGCAGCCGGCGCCGGATACGAGCAGCGACGCGCACGCGGCGGCGAGCAGCAGCAGGGGGATGCGAGACGCTTCGAATTCCTGCGCGGCGAACTGGAGGGTCTCCTCACCGGCGGACGTGAACGCGGAGTAGGCGGAGTACCCTACCCCACCCAGCACGCCGAGTGCGGTAAGCCGGGTCAGGAAACCGAGCAGGAACAACCCGCCGATGCCGCACTCCGCCGCACCGATTACGCTGCTCCAGTCTGCCGCGAGTGCGACGCCGGCAGTGTCAGCCGACACGGACTGGGCGGATTCGGTGTCAAAAACCGGCATGACCTGTTGGGCGCCGCCGTAGATCAAGATCGCAGCCAATCCCAGTCTCAGCACAAGCGGGGCGGATCGCAGAGGCCAATCCGACGTGGTTTTTTCGTTCATGGCAATCTCCTCGCCCAATCGGGCTCTGGGCCTTATACTTGTCTTACTCAAATGTACACGATGCCGCGGACGGCGTCCGTTACAATGTCTGTCCGCGATTCGAAGCGCATGACGATATTCGACATCCACGGCGGCGGTGCGTTCAAAGTTGAATTCGCCCCAGCTGCCCAAATATTCAGCGAAACGGCAGGCCGATGAAACTGATCATCGAATGTGACGGGGCCCTCCTCGACGTCCAGCCCATCTACTGGTCGGCATACAGCAAGGCTGTAGGCGAAATCGGTCTCGCGCGGACGGACGAGGAGACCTTCTGGAGCGCCGTGCGGGCGGAGGCACCCACTGGCAAGGTGCTCCGAGGGGCGAAGCTGGGACAGATTCATGACTACGAAGCGCGTTTCAACGAGCTGATTGATTCCGATGACGCTGCGGCGGGCTGTCGTGCTCGCGTGGGCGTTGGCGGGGTGCTTGAGCGGCTGAACAAACATGGCGCGTGCGTTATGATTACTGCGTCCGCCAACCGGGAGTCTCGCCAAAAAGCGTTGGACGTGGGGGGACTGAGTGTGCATTTTACGCAGATGTGTAAACTCTTCTCGCAGGAGTCGCGTCGTGCGGATCAGCTGCGCGAACTCACTGGTGGTGATCGGCGTGTTGTCGTCGCTGCTTCCACGATCCCGGTTGTTCGAGCGGCGTCTTCGGCGGAGTTGCTTGTGGTCGGTGTATCCAACGGGCCGTGCACCGCCCGGCGACTTACGCAAGCAGGAGCGCAATGGACGTGTTCCGATCTCGAAGACCTGGCGGACGAACTGGAAAGCGGCGCGCAGAACTTGCGTGGCTGCGGATTGCTGCCGGCCGCCTTGGACGAGCAAGCACCTGTTTTCGAAACACCGGATCGTCATGGCCGATCGTCACGCGGGCGTGGGCGTGGCGGATATCGCTCGCGTTGAGTTACGGATTGCGTGCTTCGGGAGACCAACGATGCAAGGCTTGTTGCGCGCGACGAGCGTGATTGTTCGAGTCGCTCTTTGCGTTTGCCTGGGGGGCGTCTGGGCAATGGCGGAAGAGCCGCCGGCTGAGATCGCAATTGAGAATCGCCCCGCCGTCGACGTGATGTACAAGGTACACGTTGGTCCGTACTGGCGGGCAGGGCAAGTCTTCGCCGAGGCGGGCGTCATCGTGGCGGACAACGCGGTGGCAGGGCCTGTCTACTGTCGCTATCTGGACGATCCCGCTTCAGTATTACCCTCGCGATTGCGAACGGAGATCGGGTTCTTCGTCACCGGTGTGCTGGAAGTTCCGGAAGGATTCACGCGCGGGACGTCGCCGGCCACGCGCTGTGCGACGCTGGTTGCGTCCGGTTCTTACGGCACGACACACGGGCACCACAGGAGGCTTTTTGACTGGATTGCGTCGGAGGATTTGGAGCCTGCCGGGGAGATCATGGAGATCTATCCGCAACCGGACGGGGTGGCTACCTGGGTGACCGTCTGCGTGCCCGTTCGTCCACTCGATTCCGCTCCAGCGAAGACTCTGCCGCTGCCTCCGGGCAGGCCCTTTGGAGCGCTTCTTCAAGAGAAAGAGTACTCCGGTGCTGCCGTGGCGCTGTTTCGCGATGTGGATTCTCTGACACCCGCGCGACGGCGGTGGCTGTCGGGCGTGGTCGATCGTCTGAAAGTCATTCGCGCCATTGTCGCGGGGCGATATGGCGCTGAAGCTGATGACACAATCGCGATGATCGCCGGCATTGTGGAGCGTGCATCCGATGCCCTCAATGGAGGCGGAGCGAAGGGCAGCGAGGGTGTCCCGATTGTGCCGGACTACGACGCGCGGACAGCGTCGGACATCCATCGCGACCTTGATCGCTGCATGGTGCGGGCCCATTTGAAGTCAGCTCCGGCAGGTGAGATTTATGATGACCTCGCCGCGCTGTTGTTGGACACGGGGCGCCTCGTCTGTAAAGATGCTGTCGATACCGATGAGGAGCGCTCCCCTGCGGATCGCCGCTAAACCGGTGCTGGGAGTCGGGTCAGGAGAAGATCATGAACGTGCTTCGACCGAGAGTAGCCGTCGTCGCGATTGGGATGGCTGCGATGCTGAGCGGATGTGCCACCTACAGTGATTTCACGCTGTCCACGCTGGACGGGCAGGAGATTTCGCTGAGCGATCAGAAGGGCAAGGTGGTGCTGGTCACGTTCTGGGGCTCGCAGTGACCACCTTGCTGTGCGGAGGCTCCGCACTTGGCTACGCTCTACAAGAAGTACCACGAGCAGGGATTCACCGTTTTGGCGGTGAACGTCAAAGATGAAGACGCCAAGACGGTCAGGCGTTTCGCGAAGCAATACGATGTGCCCTATCCGCTCCTGTTGGACGGGCACCGTTTGCGGAAGGATTGGGGCGTTCGTGGGATCCCGGCCAATTTCTTCGTGGACCGCGACGGCAAGATGGTCAAGGAATTCGGCAGCTTTGATGATCGCAATGCTGACCACGTAGATGATGCCATCCAAAAACTCCTGCGCTAGCAGCACAACTCAACTTTCCTGTCCGTCCGACCGACGATAGTCCTATAGGGTGAAATCGGGAGGCTCCGTCGTCGACTTTCGACTTTCGACCTTTGGGATTCGACCTTCGGTGCCATGCACACCGCTATCGTACGCGACATCCTGTATCCGCTCCAAGAGCGACTCATGGGGCGGCCGACGTTTCGCCTGCTCGCGGAGTTGGAGCGATCGCAGTGGTTGTCGCGTGACGAACTGCGTGCCCGCCAAGCGTCGAAGCTGACACATCTCTTGCGTCACGCCGCGCAAGCCTACGCCTTTTATGCGGGAAGAATGGAGTCTGCGACCATCGACCCGGCCTGTGAAGGCCCGTTCGACGCGCTGTCGCACTTGCCTCTGGTCGACAAGCGTACGATTCGAGAGCAGATACACGCCAAGCGAGCCGCGGACTTAAATTAGCGCGGGCCACCCCCCCCAC
>JAJDDU010000381.1 GCA_029260155.1 Phycisphaerae bacterium
GACGAGAACTTCGAGTGCGCCGAGCAATCAGAGTGCCCGGACGGCGTGCTACCGTGCGAGATTAACCGAACGAGATTCGCCGAATACCACGCCGTCGATTTTGCGGTGCGTGTACGGGACGTTGCGCGCGGCGCCACGAATCGATCGACCGGCACGCCGGAGGAGAGCCCGGCCGACGTCTCGGCACCGGTCGGACACGCCGTCTTCGCACCCGAGTCCGCCACGCACGACAGCTGGGAAAAACCGGCGAAGATGGATTACCAAATATGCGACAATGCAGGTCCCGGCGTCTGCGCGTGGGAGAGCGTTCCGCTTTGGGATGCGCTGCAATCGTGGCTCGAATTCAACGCCACCGTCATCTGCGTGGAACAGGACGGACCGGGCGTCGATCCGAATCGCCCATTGACACCATGGTCGGAAACTACGCCGGGTCCGCTGCTCGACGACCGGTGCGGCCTGCCGCCGGGATAACACTCAGCCAAGTGCAATGAAGAGAGGCGTAGGTGACGCTGGGTGCCACGGTCTTGCGGAGCGCAGCGCAGCAAGGCCGTGAAAGACGCGGACCGTTCCACGGCCTGGCTTCGCCAGACCGTGCCACCCGTCGCACTGCAATCGGCTGAACTCTTATGTTTGGTCTAAGGCGCGGTCATTCGTGCTTGGCCGGCGAGGACTGCCACACGAATTCACCATGGGTCGCGCTCCAGTCGTTGCCGAAGAAGCCGGCGACCATGACGCCCGAGCTTCCTTTGGTGAGAACATCTTCGCCCAGGACGATACAGTCAGGGTAAGCAACACCAGAGACGAAATAGGGCAGCGTGTTGGTCAAGCGCATTGAGCGAATGCCAGTGCCCGTCACGACGCCAACGAGCGCAATGTCGCTGCCGGGCCTCGGACGGACGAACAAGCACGCCAAGCCGCCGCCGGTGAGTTCGTGCTCTCCGATCGTGACAAGGTCGCGAGAGACTTGCACAGGGCTGTCCGCGAGCAGCGTATTCCACGCCGAATTGGAATTCGCGTGGCCGTAGAGAATCACGCTGCGATCGGTTTCCGCGGCGGTATCGAATTCGTGGTCGGCCAGGATATCGACCGAGCCGTTGGCGCGGTACCAAAAAGTCTCCGCGTCGAGGCGGGCCTTGGCGAACGCCCATTCGTTTTCCTGGGGCGTGCCTTGTGTGCCGTAGACTAAGACGAATCGTCGATTGAAGGCTTCCTTGAGGGGGCCGTAGCGATGCGGGCCTTTTTGCGACAGTGCGGGCTTCGGTGTGATGCGCCAGGAGTCGCCGGTTTTTTGCAGCCAGAGGGGAGATGTTGCGAGACGTCCTGGGACGTTTTCGACCCCGCATCCGTCGAGCTGGACGAAGAGCGCGTCACTTTCGGCGGAGGCGACTGTGTCATCGGGCTCGCTGTTCGGCTGGGGGCAAGCCTGGCCGAGATCGATGGAGAGGCGTGAAACGTTTTGAGTCGTCCCTGAAATACGGCAACCGGTTGGGTCCAAGAGCAGGTCTACCGAACTGACTTCGAGCGGTTTGATTTGAGCGGCGATGGTGGCCCAATGGTGGGTGGCGGAAACCGCCGGGCTGGATGTCGCGAATTGCAAGTGAAGAACCTCGCGGTCGGCGGGAATGCTGTGATGCCGCAGAAAGTCAAAGAGTGGTGGCCAATCAACGCACTGGTCGCCCCACCAATGACCTGCATTGGGTTGTTCGTAGTATGCGAAATCCGTGTGGAATTCGGCGAGATGAGATCGCATGGTCCTTGCTTCGGTCACCGGAACATTGTCGTCTTTGTCACCGTGAAGGATGTAGATGCCGCTTGCGGCGAAGTTGCGCGATCGTGACAACGTATCGCTGGGGGATGCCGCGCGACGCAGCATGCGTCCGATTGGGCTTGTGTCCGGCGAGTCCGCGGCGATAACGTACGACCTGAAGCTCGTCCACCCGGCGCTGGGTGCGATGGCGGCGAAGCGATCCGGAAAAAGGGAGCCGAGGTGCCAAGTACCGTGGCCGCCCATGGAGTGGCCGGTCAAATATGTTCGGCGAGGATCGGTCCCGAGTTGTTGCTCCGCGATGGCGAGCACTTCGAGCGCGTCCCACCGCCCCCAATCCTCCCAGTCGAAACCGTAGGGCCGACGATTGGTTGGGGCGACGATGTGAGCCCAGTTTTTGTGGTCGTACGCATTGGCTTGTCCCATCGCTTCGACCCCGGCGCCGTGCAGCGTCAGCACGAGTGCCGGCTGGATCGTTTCATCGCCCTGCGTGTGCATCGGTGTGACTGCGAAATACTGCACGCTGCCGTCGATGTCGCTAACGAACGTGCGCTTATGCTTTTGTGTCGGTTCGCGAACCCGAAGTTTGAGGCTGGTTGTGTCAAATTCCGCCGGCTTCGTGCTGTTTGGATGACTGCGGAGCAGTCGAAGATCGATGTTGACTTCGTCGACATCGGTTGGCGGCGATCCGGCGATGCGAAAGCCCATTTTTCGCGTGCTCATCGGTGGGATCTTCGGCAAGCGCGTCTGCGTTGCCGCGCCACCGGCGACCCGTGATTCGAGTGTTAAACCGTCGATCGCGGCGTCCGTCGTGTTGACGACCGGAATCGCACCCCACGAGTGAGCCTCAGATCTCCGGATGAGATCGGGCAAGGTCGTGTCACGCGCATTGAACAAGACCGGGCGTTGCGGTGTGACGAGTTCGGCGCGCACGTGTCCGCGCCGACACAGAAACAGGAGATGATTCACGCCCTCCTTCAGCTCGATCGGGTGTCTCAACCAGCCCGTGCCATACGGATCACCGCCGCGTGGTTGGCCATTGACGTAGACGAGGCTGTGCCCTGACGCCTCGAGCAACATCTTGCGCCGCCTGTCTGATTCCACGGCAGTGTATGCGTAACCGGCGCGAAGGGTCTCGTCGCGTATCCAGCCATCATCCTCGGCGGTCGCCTGCTGCCACAGAGAAGCCTGACCGTCCGGCGCCGCGACGGTATCACCCTGTTCGGGTGGCTTCCAGGTTCCGGCCACGAGCTGAGCCTCGATCGCATCGGTGTGAAGTGGGGCGCGTCGGTACTTGCCGATACCGCCGATCACGAGCCATTCACGCGGACGGATGCGCTCATCATCCCCGCCGCTGCCGGGGGATTCCAACCCAAGAGCCTGACCAAACGTGATACAAATGAGCAACGGTGCGATGCGGTGAATCTTCATTCCCGTGCAACCTCGCGAAAACTGCGTGCCAACGGTCTGTCCCTCACTGAGGCCGTCAGGTGATCCCGTAGTCCTTGAGCTTTCGATAGAGCGTACGGGCACCGATCTTGAGCACCGCCGCCGCTTTCTCGCGGTTACCGCCGGTGAGTTTGAGCGTGTTGAGGATGTGGATTTTCTCAACATCGGCCATGCTAAGCCCGGCCATACTCGGCACGCCGACGTGCACAATATCCGTGCTGCCTCGGATGCTGTCCGGAAGATCACCCGCGTCCAAAATGTCCCCTTCAGCCTCGATCACCATGCGCTCGATGACGTGCTTGAGCTCACGCACATTGCCACGCCAGCTGTGGTTGGTCAGCTTGCGCAATGCCTCGGACGTGACACTCTTGATCTCGCAGCCGTTTTCCTGGTTGGCCTGCGCGATGAAGTGCTCGACAAGCAGTGGAATATCTTCGCGTCTCTGACGCAGCGGCGGTATGCGTACAGCCCCGTGCCCGTGCAGGCGGTAGAACAGATCCTCGCGGAACGCCTTGGCTTCGACGTGTTCCCAAAGATCGCGGTGTGTCGCCGCAACAAAACGCACGTCGGCGTTACGCACCTCGTTGGACCCGACGCGCATAAACTCGCCGCTCTCCAGCGTGCGCAGCAACTTGGCCTGCATGGTGAGCGACATGTCGCCGATCTCGTCAAGGAACAGCGTGCCGCCGTCAGCCGCCTCCAGCATGCCCTTGCGGTCAGCCAAAGCGCCGGTGAACGCACCCTTGACGTGTCCGAACAGTTCGCTCTCCAGCAAGCTCTCGCTCAGCGCAGCACAGTTGATGGGCATGAACGGCTTGTTTTTGCGATTCGAAAGCGTATGCACGGCGGTGGCAACCAACTCCTTGCCGGTGCCCGATTCGCCGACGATCAGCAGTGTACACTTGGTTGGGGCGAGTTTGGTAACCCTCTTGAGTTCCTTGGCCAGCAATTCGCCCGCGCCGATAATCCCCTCGAAGTTGAATGCCCGGTCCAAGCCCTCGCGCATCAGCCGCTGTTGACGCACGCTCATCGCCCGCCGAGCGGCGCCATCGACCACACGCTGCATCTCGGCCATGTCGACGGGCGACGCAACACACGCGTACGCCCGTACGACGTCTTCCCCATCAAGGGGCAAAGACGCCTCCTCAACCGCATCCGGCGTGGCTATGAAGATTACTTCCAGATCGGCGGAGTGTTCCTTGGCTTGACGAAGCAGTTCCCTGCCGCCTCCGTCGGCGCGCAGACAGTATTCGGCGATCACGACATCAGGCGGACGCTGGCGGATGCTCGACAGCGCGTCATCACCGCTGCCAACGACCTTGCACGCATGGCCGGACTGTGAGAGCCCAGCCGCCAGCGCTTCGCCGTCGGAAGCGTCGTCTTCAACGATGAGCACGAAGGCCTTGTCACTCATGACGTCGACATTGTACCCGATTCGCGGCCGATGTGTGTGTCATCCGGGTGCATGACAGTATTGGCGGAGTGGCCCAAGTAGCGAAACGAAAAAGTGGGGGGCCCGGCAGCACCGGAGCCCCCACTTCGCGAAATACCTATCTTCTACTGCTGGTCGTCGCCATTGCCGCCCTCTTCGATGAGGACAATCTTGCGAGACAGCTTGATACGGCCCTGATCATCGATGGCGATCACCTTCACCCGGAGCTCGTCACCGATGGCACAGACATCCGAGACCTGCTTGACGTACCCGTCGGACAGCTCGCTGATGTGACATAGCCCGTCTTGGCCTGGAGTCACTTCGATGAACGCACCGAAATCCTTGACGCTCGTGACCCGGCCGTTGTAGATCTTATCGATCTTGACCTCCATGGAGACCGCTTCGACCATCTCAAGGGCCTTCTGCGCCATGGCTGCATCGATGGAAGACACGTTGATCGTGCCATCATTCTCGATGTCGACCTTCGCACCGGTTGCGGCCTCGATGCCCTTGATGCCCTTGCCGCCCGGTCCGATGACCTTTCCGATTTTCTCCGGATTGATCTTGATGGTCAGTATGCGCGGGGCGTGCACGCTGATCTCCGCTCTCGGCCGGCGGATCGTCTCCAGCATCGTGCGAAGAATATCCAGACGGACCTCGCGGGCCAGCTCGAGCGTCTCGCGGATTTGGTCCATGGGCAGGCCGTCCATCTTCAGATCCAACTGGATGCCTGTGACACCACGCTGCGTGCCCGCGACTTTAAAGTCCATGTCGCCGAAGTGATCTTCCTCACCGAGGATATCCACCAGCAACTTGTGGCCTTGATCGTTCTGCATCATGCCGATGCTGATTCCCGCGACAGGCTGCTTGATCGGGACGCCGGCGTCCATCAGCGCCAACGTGCCGCCGCAAACCGACGCCATCGAACTGGAACCGTTGGACTCCATGATCTCCGAAACGAGTCGCACCGTGTATGGGAAATCGTCCGGCGAAGGCAGCACACGCTCGACGGATCGTTCCGCCAGGGCTCCATGCCCGATTTCGCGACGGCTCGTCGCCCCAACACGCCGCACTTCACCCACGCAGAACGGCGGGAAGTTGTAATGCAGGTTAAATTTCTTGCTGAACTCCTCGGTCAGCCCGTCAATGATCTGCTCGTCGCGAGACGTTCCCAGGGTGGTAACCACCAGCGACTGCGTTTCGCCGCGCGTGAACAAGGCAGATCCATGCACACGTGGCAGCACTCCGACTTCGCAGATGATCTCGCGCAGATCGGTCGGCCCGCGCCCGTCGGAGCGTTTGCCTTCGTCCATGACCATGTTCACGACGATCTCGCCCGTAATCTCGTCGAGAACGCGCTTCACGTCGTCGCGGTTGTACTTGGGGGCTTCCTCACCCGGCGGGGAGAACTTCTCGATCGCGTCGTTCCAGACTTCCTTGGTGGCAGCCTTGCGGTCCAGCTTTCCGGTGATGTCGCGAGCCTTGCGAAGACGCGTGGCGGCGAACTCGCGAACGCGCTCCAGCAGAGCTGTGTCCTTTTCGGGGGCAACCCATGTGACCGGCTGACCGGCTTTTTCCGTCAGCTCTTCGATCATCTCAGCCACTTGGACGATGGCCTTGTGCGCCATTTCCAGCCCGTCGGCGATGACCGTCTCGGACACCTCGCCGGCGCCGACCTCGATCATGTTGACCGCGCCCTTGTGCCCAGCGACCAGCATTTCCATTTCGCTGTACTCAAGCTCCGATTCCGTCGGGTTGAGCACCAGCTTCTCCTCCACGTAACCAATGCGTGCAGCCGCCAGAGGCATCGTGAAAGGCATTGACGAGATGTTCAATGCCGCCGACGCACCGATCATCGCGATCACGTCGGGGTCGTTTTGCTGGTCCGTGGACAGCACCATGATCTGAATGAGCACTTCGTCGCGAAAACTCTCCGCGAACGCCGGCCGAATCGGTCGGTCAATGTTCCGCGCCGTGAGAATCTCCTTTGTCGTCGGACGACCCTCACGCTTGAAAAACCCGCCGGGGAACTTGCCGGCCGCGTAAACCTTCTCACGGTAATCGACGGTCAACGGGAAGAAGTCGATCCCAGGACGGGGATCAGACGTTACCACCGTCGCAAGAATCGTCGTCTCACCATACGTCACCATGACCGCGCCAGCCGCCTGCTTGGCGATCTTGCCGGTCTCGAGCTTCAACTTCCGTCCACCGATTTCTCGTTCTACTGATACAGCTTGCATATCTCTTCCGTCACAACATCCAACACCAACACAACGGCGCACATCGGGTGCGCCACCAACACATCAACGTCTTTCAGAATTAAAAAACGGGTAACCATTCAAGAAGTCCACAGCCCGGCACCAGAAACGGGCCGGCCTCTGCTTAAGCAGGGTACGCCACGGCCCCGGCCGAGGTGGGGTTTCCAGTTCGCCGGGAGAAGGCCGCACGCCAAGAGAAAACGCTACCTACGCAGGCCAAGACGCCCAATGACAGCCTTGTACCGGCTTCGGTCATTGCTGGCCAAATACTTGAGAAGGCTCGTGCGACGCCCCACCATCTTCAACAATCCGCGGCGGGACGAGTGGTCCTTCTTGTGCGTTTTCAGGTGTTCGGTGAGTTCCTGGATGCGAGAAGTCAATACCGCAACCTGAACCTCCGGCGACCCGGTGTCCGTCTCATGCTGAGCGTAATCTACAACGATCGCTGTTTTGGTCTCGGGAGTCATGATTCCAGCATCTGCCCAGTCATTCTCTTCGTCTTGCCGACCGGTGGGCGAACCCGACAGCGAAACACAACAAAAGCCCTACAAGGACGGCGGAAACTAACACCGATGTGCCGACAACGCAACCCCACTCAGCCAACAAGGGTGCGGCTATTTTCTTGGCATCATGTTGGACGGATGCCGTCTGAGGCCCGCCCGCCAGTGATTTGCATGCCTCACTCAGGCTTGGGGGTGCCGATCAGCGATTCCGCCGATTCCATCAGGCGCTCCATGCGGAAGGGCTTGTTGATGTAGGCATCCACCCCGAGACTCTCTGCCCAGGTCTGGTGTCGCTTGCCGCTGTTCCCAGTGATCATGATCACCGCCGGCTTGGCTCCAGGTGGTTTCTTGCCTTTGAGTTTTTCCAATACGAGGAACCCGCTTCGCTTCGGCAACATGGCATCTAGCACCACAAGGTCCGGGTCATCAGCGCTCGCACGAGTGATGGCCTCGTTCCCGTCGGCCGCCGTCGTCACCGTGGCACCGGTGTCGGCGAAGATAGCCTCAAGAGCAGTCAGAACATCCGGATCATCATCAACAATGAGCACTGATTTATTTTGAAACATTGGCGTTTCCATAACTTCCCCTGCGGAAGAGCATTAGGGACGCTGGCAGACCGCGACAAATCCCAATAAACAAAAACGGTGTGCTTAGTTCAGTATACGCGCGTTAACCCGCGGTTGCAAGAGAATCTGGGGGAGGCAAGCACCTCAATCGCAACAACGTCCGTAGGGGAAAGCCCTACCCTCCACGCCCTTTGTGTAAAGCGCAGATTCCACATTTCATCTACACGTAGAAGCCATCGGCGACGCAGGTGTCAAGCACCCTCGCTCGGAGACGACCCCAGTGGAAGTTCACGCCTCCTCCGCCCGCGACGTTGGACACCAACGCAAGAAACCCCCACCATGCGACCACATCATGAAGCCCCTGACCATTTCCATCGTAACGCCGGCGCCCCCGCGATCGAGGAAAGGAAACCGCGTCACAGCTTTAAGATGGTCCCGCATCCTCCGAGAACTAGGCCACAAGACCAAGATCACCCAAGACGGCAGCCGGACACGCTGTGATCTGATGATCGCCCTGCACGCCCGTCGAAGCCACGCAGCGATCCGCGACTTCGTCAGCGCACAGCCAGCCGCCCCGCTCATCGTCACCTTGACCGGCACCGACATCTACGGACACATCGACACCGATCCGCTGACCAGGCAATCGCTCGAGATGGCCTCACGCATCGTCGTATTGCAACCCAAGGCCCTCGACGTGCTCTCCCAGAGCCTTCGCAAGAAAACGCGTGTCATCTACCAATCCGCCAAGCCCGCGACCAGTCCGGGGCCACCCCGTGGTGACGCATTCGAGATTTGCGTGATTGGACACCTCCGGCCCGTAAAAGACCCGTTCCGCGCCGCGATGGCATCACGATTGCTACCCGAAGACTCGCGCATCCGCGTCGTGCACATTGGGGCCGCCCTCAGCGCCGAGATGGCCAAGCGCGCCGAACGCGAGGCCGCCCAAAACCCACGATACGAGTGGTTGGGCGAGTTGCCGAGGTGGAGAACGCTGCAGCGGCTCGCCAGTAGCAGGGCGCTCGTTCTGACGTCAAAATCCGAAGGTGGCCCGAGCGTCATTTCGGAGGCCATTGTCGCCTCCGTGCCGATCATCTCCTCCCGCATCGACGGATCGATCGGTACGCTCGGAGAAGACCACCCAGGCTACTTCCCTGTCGGCGACACACCGTCCCTC
>JAJDDU010000382.1 GCA_029260155.1 Phycisphaerae bacterium
ACCGGAAGGAAAAACCGCTTCGGAATCGTTCCGCGGATCTCATCCTTGATGATGTCCGCGTTGTGCTCGATCTTGAACACCTTCTCCGCAATCGATTGAAGGTCCTCAAAACGCTCATCGCGAACCGCCTCAAACATCGGCCTGACCAGTGCAACGCACTCCATCACCGTGGCCATGTGATGCCGCAACGGCTCGAACGGCGATTCTTTAAACAAATCCTTGATTATCGACATGCTTCATCTCCGTAGCTTTGGTGCGTGCGAGCTTGGAATAGCCACCGAGTGCGCCAGCTCGACCATCCGCGCGGGGATTATTGACGCGACACCGCCAATTGCAAGGGCAAAAACCAAATCCCGCAGCAACCGGTACCAAGAATCGAGCCAAACGCGGTGAGGAATCTGGCTGGAACGGTGCTACGACCGGGTCCCACTGGCGGATTGCACGCCAGTGATTCGCACGACACTGTTGCGAATCCGCCCCGGCTGCTATCATCCCCCTGATGGATCTCCAACGGCTCGTGGTACACGACGTGAAAGACCGCATCGGATCGCTGGCGATGGCCATGGAAGCGTTGCTTCGCTGGGCGGGCGCCAATGTGCGATATCGCGATCTCAACGCAGCCCTGGGGCTGTCACTGCGCACCACCGCCGTCCGAGGGAACGCTTGCCTCGGCTGGTGGAGCACCCACGGATGCGACGCATTTCTGGTCGAGACCGCCCGGCTGTACGGAGTGCGATTGCGCGCCCTACATCCGCCCGAGGCAGCCGTCGGACTCTCCGAGCACGAGCCGTTCGGCCAGCATTTCGACGCCAGCTACGCACCCCTGGTGCGACGCGCACTCGAACACGGTCAGCCGGTAATCGCGTGGCAGGGCTGGCCCGATGCGCGGGCCTGGCTGTGGGGGCTCATTACCCATACCAGAGACGAGGGCGTCGGATTCGGCGGGACGACCATGTGGTCGCACGGTGAGACCGTCCTGCTCGCTTCGCCGCCGGTGCAATTATACGTGGTCGAGGAAATCGCGCCACGCGAGTTGTCCGACCACGAGCTCTTTGACCTCGCGGTACGCGGATTTCGCAACGCCGCCGACGACTCGGCCGCCGCCGACTCAAATGTCGTGACCGGCGAGACCGCCTACGACCTGTGGCTGGAACGATTGGAAAAAGACGAGGTTTGCCCGACTTGCGGAAATCGTGGCGGCAGATGCCATTTGCAGCACGCGAGGTTTCTGTCCTCGCATCGCGCCACGGGCGTGAGGTTCTTTGAGCACTATCGCGACGGCGCCGACGAAACCTTGCAACCACTCTTCGACGCCCTCGCCGCCAACTGCAAAGGCCCGATCAACGCTTTGACAACTTCCCGCGATCCGCAGGCCGTGGACAAACTCGTCAAAACCGCCCAAGGCCGAGCAGCCCTCGCCGTCGGCGTCCGCGCCGCCCGATCCTTCGACATCGCCACCGCCGAAGAAATAAGCCGCTTAACCAACGCGATCACCTGACGCAGTTTCTCACCCATTTTTCAGTGTCGCGTACGACACGACACCCTAACGCGGTGCGTCGTCTTGAACGCCCAGGAATGTCTTGTAGACGTCGTCCGTCGACTGGCGGTACTTTTCGATCAGCTTTCGGACGCGCGGCTGATTGGCGTCCAGCTCCAAAGATCGGTGCCAATGCTCCATAGCGCCCTCGCGCAAGTCGGCGCGCGTTTCGTCCTTCAAATAATCAATCATCGCGATCGCACCAAGCCCGACATGCGCTTTGGGCAGACGCTCGTTGTAGCTTAGCGCGTCTACAAAAGCGTCCTTAGCATTGTCGAACTTCTGCAAGCGCATCAGACAATACCCCAGCCCCTCATGCGCCGGCGCGAACGACGGGTCCATCTCCACAGCCTGCACGAGCGTCGCCCGGGCGATCTTCAGCCGACCCTGCTTCATGTACGCACCGGCCATGTTGACCAAAACGTGCGGCTGATGGCTGTCACGCTCAAGCGCCGCCTGATACGCCGAGATCGCTTCGTACTGCTTGTCCTGCCCATCGAGCACCACGCCGAGGTTCACATACGCATGAGGCCTATCCGGGTCGATGTCGATGGCGGTGTGGAACCGTTCGATGGCTGAGCGACCCTCGCTCATCTCCTGATAACAAACGCCCAAGCTCAGCTGCGCGTCGTAGTCATCCGGATTCAAACCGATGGCCGCAAGGTAGACCTCCACCGCGTCCTTCAATCGACGAGTAACATGATAGAGCTTACCCAGGCTGAAGGTGTCGTCGAACGAACTCGGGTCCGCGTTGACCGCTTTCTTGAACGCCTCGATCGCCTTGCCGATTTCGCCCATGCGGCGATAAATCCCGCCCAGGTTGGAGTGCGCCTCCGCCATCCGCGGATCCAGGCGCGCAGCCTCCTCGAACTCGACCAACGCAGCCTCAAGATCATCATCCGCCAGATGCTCCTCACCGCGAAGCACGCTGCGACTGGCCTGATAAGTTTTTACCCGTGTCGCCATCGTCCGGCAGCCGGACCCCACCAGCAGCGCCAACCCCACCAAAGCAAACCGGGCACCCAGCCTCCGGGTGGCCCATCGCTTCAGCGCCAGGGGACTCGAACCGTCTCCCGCAACGCGCCCCATCAATACCAACAATCGCGACAACACCAAGAAACCGGATCCGAGCGGCGCGAGCACCATGGAACAACACGCCCCGCGCCGGAAGCACATCGCCCTCAACCCGCAAACCGGGTTGATTTCCCAGAATACTCACATACCATATACCATGATCGCGGTCACGATCCAAGCGGGGTAAGCCAAGCAAAGCCGGAGGTATCAGTGTGTCAGAACGATTCTTGCTAGCCATCCCGGTCTTCAACGAGGCACGGCACGTACACAACGTCTTGAACCAAACGAGCCGCTTCGCCGATGATATTGTGGTCATCGACGACGGATCGACCGATTCCACACCAAAACTCCTCGCCAATCAGCAGATCGCCATGGTGGTCCGCCACCCCGAAAATCGCGGATACGGTGCAAGCTTGGCCAGCGCCTTCACATTCGCCGCCAAACGCGGGTACGACTGGCTCATCACCATGGATTGCGACGAACAGCACGAGCCCGCCCTCATCCCCGCATTCATCGCCGCCGCCGGCGAGGACGACCACGACATCATCAGCGGCTCACGGTACCTGCGGGTCTTCGACGGGGACGACGTCCCACCACCCGATCGGCGCCGCATCAACAGCCGCATCACCGAGACTCTAAACAGCCGACTCGGCTTCGACATCACCGACGCATTCTGTGGCTTCAAGGCCTACCGTGTCTCGACGCTCAGGAACTTCAAAATCACCGTGCCCGGATACGCAATGCCCATGCAGTTTTGGGTTCAAGCTTGGCACGCCGGTTTGCGCATCACCGAGATTCCCGTCCACCTGATATACAACGACCCGACCAGGCACTTCGGCGGCATACTCGATGATCCCGCCGAGCGCTATCAGCACTACGTGAACATCCTCGAAGCCGAGCTATGTGGCGATGCCTGCGTGGCGACCCGTCGATCCGAGTGCGGCGTAACCATAGCTTGAGCGCGCGACGCAACGGCGTCGACGGGGAACATCGACCCTGCGATGAGGTGTGCCACTGCTCTTGAGCAGTGCAAGATACCGCAGCCTCCCCGGAAACTGCTCAAGACCAGCGGCACACGCGTCGCGGCACCGGAACCCGCGAACTGAAGACAACGCGAACGCCAACAGACCCGATATGCTCGACTTCGCAAAAATCAAAACACCACCCAACGACGGCGACGTGCTCGTAGAACCCGCCGCAGACCACCTTGCGCACCTCGCCGAATCCAACCACGCCCTACTCGATACATACGATTTCCCCGTCCTCGACCAGAACATCCGCGATCTACGGCAGGCCCTGCGCCGCCAACTCTGCTCAACCTGCACAGGTCCCATCATCCTCACAGGCCACCAACCCGACTTCATCCACGCCGGCGTGTGGGCCAAGCACATCGTCGCCTCCCAACTAGCCCACGCCTTCAGCGGAAAGGCCGTCAACCTCGTCGTCGACAGCGACGCGCTACACGACACCGTTCTCAACGTCCCCACCGCAACCGACCGTGGCTACGAAATCAAACCTGTCCGCTACGCGCCGATGGTCCGCGGCTTGGCCCATGAGAGCATCGTCAAACTTGATCCCGCCCGTCTGCAATCCTTCCAACACTCGGTCCGCGAGTTCTTGGGCTCGAAGTACGCACAGTCCTGCATGCCCGCCTACTTCAGCGCGATGGCGTCGGCATCGGACGCACGCGATTGGGTCGATCAGACCGTCACCGCCCGGCGTTCCGTCGAACATGCCTTCGGCGTCGAGATGATCGAACACCGCGTAAGCCGCGTCTGGTTCAGCCCCTTCCTCGCAGACATGCTGGCAAACGCCCCGCGCTTCCGCGCGTGCTACAACGCCGCGCTGACTGACTATCGCCGAAAAAACCGCGTACGAAGTCCCAACCGTCCCATTCCAGACTTGGCTGGCGACGGGCAACGCTGCGAACTACCGGTCTGGGTCTACCGGACCCAAGAACCGCGTCGCCGCTTGTTTGTGGAAACCCAAGGCGATCGAGTGGCCCTCTACGCCGACCACGAGCCCATCGCGCAGACCTCTTCCCAACAGTTGCAAACCTGGGAAGGAGCCCGTGCGGTCCTGAAAGACGCCGGCGGCTACCACTTCAGACCCAGGGCCCTAAGCCTAACCCTGTGGGCTCGCGTACTGGTCGGAGACCTCTTCATCCACGGAATCGGCGGCGCCAAGTACGACCGCATCACCGATGACTTGATCCGCCGATACTACAACGTGACGCCGCCCGCTATGGCATGCGTGTCAGCGACAGTGTTAATGAATCTACCCCACGACGACGCGAACCAATCCACCCTGCGCGCAGCCCAAGCCACACGCAGGGACATACGATTCAATCCCCAAAGATACATCGCCGCGACACCGCCCGCCGAGCAGCTCATCGCCCGACGAGCCAAAGCCATAACGCAATCGACGACCTTGAGATACGAAGCCCGCCGCGATCATATCCGGCGTCGCGACATATTCCGCGAGATCAGGGCCATCAACGAGGAGCTAAACGCCCTCAACACTGCTGCCGCCCAATCCAGCGACCGCAACCTCACCGACGTCGCCCGAAGGCTCGCCGAAAACCGCGTCGCCAAGCACCGCGACTACTTCTTCGCCCTACTCGACCGCAAACGACTCGAACGTCTGTATGACAAACTGGCGTCGACCATCAACATTGCGGTATAGTATCCGTTCGTGATTTCAAATGGACCCCTGGAGACCACAACGATGGCAGACGCACAAAACCCCGATGACAGCCCCAAAATCATCATCGATTCCGACTGGAAAACGGAGGCCAGTGAGGAAAAGGCCAAACTGGCCGAAGAAACTCAGGACGCAGGCCACGGCGAGCCGATTCCAGATCCCGTCCTGCTCGAACTGGTCAACATGGTCGCGATCCAAGCCTCCATCGGACTCGGCGGGTACAAGTCCCCCACCGGCGAGACCCTCGCCCCCGATATGGCGATGGCCAAGCACTACATCGACCTGATCGAGCTGCTTAAGAACAAGACAGCCGGCAACACCACCGAGGAAGAGACCAAGATGCTCGACGGCGTGCTGCACGAGCTGCACATGCAATACGTCCACGCAGTCTCGGGCGCGGCACCCAAGTAATTCGCACCGCGAAAAACCGGACCGAAAGTACCCACGCATGATCCTCATTCCAATCCGTACGGAGATGGTCGCCCGCCGAACGCCGACGGCCAACTACGCGATTCTCACCGCGAACATCCTCGCCTATCTACTCTTCAACGTCGTCAGAGTCGACGCACTGCGCGAGTTCTGCAGCCAACATCTCGTCCTGAACAGCGGTTGGCCCGCCGTCCACCAGTTTTTCACCTACCAGTTTCTTCACGCCGACATCTGGCATCTCGGTGGAAACATGCTCTTCCTCTGGGTCTTCGGCAACAGCGTCAACGCAAAACTCGGCAGTCCAGCCTACTTGATGTTCTACCTGTCCGCCGGCGTCTTCGCAGCACTTACCTTCACCGTAGGCTCGCAAGATTCGTTGCTCGGCGCATCCGGCGCAATCGCCGGAATCACGACCGCCTACCTCGTCCTCTTTCCACGAAGCAAAGTGACCGTGCTCTTCATCTTCTTCTTCATCACGTTCTTTGAAGTGCCGGCCATGCTCCTCATCGGCGTGAAGATCATAATCTGGGATAACATCGTCACACCCAACATCGTCGGAGCAGGGAACGTCGCCACCTCAGCCCATCTCGGCGGTTATGCCTTCGGACTCATGGGCGCAGCCTTCATGCTCGCAGTGCGCGCCATCCCCCGCGACCATTTCGACATGCTGGGGCTCATCGATCGCTGGAACCGACGCCGTCAGTTTCAAACTGCGATGGCCGACCCCAACGCGCAGCGTCAAGCCGTGTTCGGAACCGTCGCACGACCCGTCGCCCGCACGCCCCAAGCCCAACGGATCGAAGATCAACGACTCGACAAGATCACCGACCTGCGCAACCGCATAGCCGAACATCTCGAACGCGGCGAACTCACTGCAGCCGGCGCCCTCTACCAGGAACTCATCGCCGGCGATCCCAATCAGTGCTTGCCCCCCAAGCAACAAATCGAGGTGGCACGCCATTTCTATTCCACAGGACGACCACCGCAGGCAGCCAGCGCCTTCGAACGATACCTCAGTTCCTACCGCGACGGACACGAAGCCAACGAAATCCGTTTGCTGGTGGGCATCATCTACGCCCGCGACCTAAAACAGTACGAAACCGCGCAAGAACGCCTGCAAGAGGCCAGCGACCGACTGTCCGATGAAAGCCGAAAAGCACAATGCCGCGAGTGGATCGAATTCGCCAAACGCGAAATGGGAGGGGCATAACCAATGCAGGAGCTAGCCTACTTCAACGGCCGATTCTGCGATCCTGCCGAGGCTACCATCTCCATAAACGACCGCGGCTTTCAATACGCCGACTCAGTCTACGAAGTCGTCGTCGCCTTCGGCGCGCAGCCATTCTGCCTCGCAGAGCACCTCGCACGCCTGCAACGTAGCCTCGAACTGATCGACTTGGACATAACACCCCACAACATCAACTTTGAAGCCATCGTCCGCGAGGGAATAGAACGCGCGGGGTTCGACCGCACCATGATCTACATTCAGGTCACCCGCGGCGTCCAGCCACGCGCACACGTGTACGCCGACGATCTCGTGCCCACCGTGATCGCAACCTTTCGCCCCAAACCGGTCATCGATCCCGCGATGCGCGCAAATGGCGTGAGCGTGGTCACCGTCGACGACACCCGCCGAGCCCATTGTGAAGCCAAAGCAACCTCGCTCCTGCCCAACATCCTCGCCATCAAGAAAGCCAAACGCGAGGGCTTCCACGACGCCGTGTTCGTGTCCCCGTCCGGCCAAGTGCGCGAAGCCACATCATCCAATATCTTCGCTGTCTGCGGCCCAGCGCTGCTAACTCCGGCGCGCAGTTCGTCAATCCTCCACGGCATCACACGCAAGTACATCCTGCAATGCGCAAAACGCATCGAAGTTCCGTTAGACCAATCGCCACTAACCGTAAGTAAACTCGAATCCGCAGACGAAGTGTTTCTTTCGAGTTCGGTCCTCGACATCCTCCCCGTCACCCGCGTCAACGACAAAACCATCGCCGACGGCAAGCCAGGCCCCCTCACCACCCGATTGCACAAGTGTTTCCTCGAAGGTCTCCCCGTTTAGCGGCGACCCGCAGGGGAGCGCTTTCCTATCCTACCCCGTCCGCGCCCCAACACGCCGCCGAAGCTCCGCATCAATGAACGCCTGAATGTCACCGTCCAAAACACCCTGCGTGTCCGAGGTCAGCTCGCTCGTTCGCGCGTCCTTAACGCGCTGCTCGGGGTAAAGAAAATAACTGCGAATCGAGTTGCCCCAACTGATCTGACCCTTCTCCCCGTAGTACTTCGCCAGCACCGCGTCGCGCTTGGCCTCCTCCATCTGAAACAGGCGGGCCATCATCATCTTTCGCGCCGAAGATCGATTCTTGTGCTGCGACCGATCGTTCTGACACTGCACAACCGTATTCGACGCCAAGTGCGTCAGCCGAACAGCCGACGAAGTCTTGTTCACGTGCTGACCGCCGGCCCCACTGCTGCGGTACGTGTCCTCGCGAACTTCCTTGTCCCAGTCGACCTCGACCTCGATATCACCGACGTCCGGCTGAACGTCGATCGACGCGAAGCTCGTCTCACGCTTGCCTTGCGCACTAAACGGCGAGATACGCACCAGCCGATGCACCCCGATTTCACACGACAGATACCCGTACGCATACCCGCCACGAACAAGAAGATTGCACGACTGGATCCCAGCCTCCTCCCCGTCCTTCCGCGCCAGTTGCTCCACCCCAAACCGACATCGCTCGAAGTAACGAAGATACATCCGCAGCAACATCTCCGCCCAGTCGCACGCGTCAGCCCCACCCGTCCCAGCCTGCACATTGAAGTAACAATCGCGCGCGTCGTTCGCCCCCGACAGAAGCGTCAGCGTCTCAACGCGACCAATGGCCTCCACCAGATCCCCCAGCCCAGCCTGCAACTCCGCCCGCGTCCCCGCATCGTCGTCTTCCGCGAGAAGCTCCAGCATGGCGTCGAGATCGTCCCGCCGCGCAAGAAGATCCCGCACCGGATCGACGATCGCCTTGGCCTTCTTCAGCTTGCGCACCGTCTCCTGCGCAGCCTCGGGATCATCCCAAAAACCAGGCTTGGCCATCTCAGCGTCGTATTGTCTGAGTTCTTCGACCCGCGAAGGAAAGTCAAAGAGAGTCCCGGGTCGTGATAATGCGCGCGGTGAGCTGCTTCAGTGTGCCAGAGGTATCTTCAAACGCCATGTTCGTTACTCCCAGTTCGCGCCCAACGCTACCCCATCCAAAGACCCACCGCAACGCCGCAACCCGAGCGCAAGCGCATCGCACCGCCCCAAGCAGCGCGTGCCCCCGTTTAGCGGCGACCCGCAGAGGAGCGATCCGCCCAGCCGCGCCGAACACCGCGCTACTTATCACGCGGATCGGAGAAGCCCGCGTCCCCGTCATCCCCCGCGTCTCCCTCATCCCCGCGGTCAGCCTCAGTGACCACCGCGCGGCGGAAAACGAGAATCGTAATATCGTCGACCGGAACGTCCGTCAGCGACCCACCCTCAGCCGTGTCAGCCGTGTCAACTTCAACGTCGAACATCGCCTCGATCAACTCGAACCCCGCGACAACCCGACCGAACGCAGTGAATCCCTGACTGTCCAGATCCACATGGTTCACGTCGTCCGTCTCGATGCTGCTGTTGTCAGACACGTTCACGAATATCTGAGATGTGCCCGAATTAGAATTGCCGCCGCTCAACGCGATCGCGATCGTCCGGGGAGTATTGCCAATGCTCGTCTCGTTCTCACTCTCGACCGGATCGCGCACATCGAGTCTCTCGACCACATCGTCCGCACGCCGGAAGCCACCGCACTGCACAACGAAGGGAAGTTCAGCCCCCGCGGAACCGCCGGGCGACCGTTCCCCGGAGCGGAAAACCACGCGGTGCCAAAGAGTGTTATTGTAGAACCCGTCGTCAATGTACCGCACGATGTTGGCCGCCGTCTTAGGCGTAGCATCTGCGTCGAACGCGAACGTGACATTGCCGCTCACCCCGGCGCTCAAGGAACTCACCGTCATGATGAACTCCGGGTTAAGATCGGGCAGCACAACCAAAACGACATTCACCGAATTCTCCCGAACCCGCCCGTTCACCGTGCCCGACGCCGTCACACGCACCTCGACCGTCTGCAAGGCGTCAACCGTGATCTCCGTCGTCCGCGCGTCAGGTGAAGAAAACCGAATGTTCGATCCCTTGACCACCTCCCAGCTGTACGACAATGAATCGGCATCGACCGTGTCGTTCGTGATGCTCGCCGCCAGCGATCCGGGTTCGCCCTGCACCAAGAGATCGGGCTGCTCCGCGCGCACAAGGAACGAGTCCCCCTGCACGACGTCGATGC
>JAJDDU010000383.1 GCA_029260155.1 Phycisphaerae bacterium
TTCTCGACATCGGCTGCGGGACAGGCACGCTGGCGGGCACCCTCGCCGCGTCGTCTTGGCCAATCGACATCGTCGGGCTGGACTACGCGGGCAACATGTGCGTCGCAGCCGCCGCAAAATTCAACGGCCAATCACACAACAAACGCCCGCACTTCATCAACGGCGACAGCGAACATCTACCCTTCGACGACGCCACCTTCGACGTGATTACCTGCTCAAACTCGTTCCACCACTACCCGCACCAGCAGACCGTTGTCACCGAGATGACCCGCCTGCTCAAACCCCAAGGCCGCCTCATCATCATCGACGGCTTCAGAGACTGCGCGATCGGCTGGTTCGTGTTCGACGTCGCAATCGCCCGCGTCGAAGGCGACATACACCACGCACCTTGGCGCACCATGCACACCTACTTCGAGACCGCCGGCCTGCGAGACATCCGCCGACGCAAATTCAACTTTCTCTTCCCGGCCCTCGCGACCATCGGCGATAAGGAAAACGCATGAACGTCGCACTCATCGGCAGCGTCAGTTCCAGTTGGTACACGCTCGATGCCCTCATTCGCGGCGGCGTGGAAGTCACCGGCGTGCTCGGCGTCGCCGAATCGCAGGCTGATCGCATCTCCGACTACCGATCGCTTCGCGAACTCGCTCTGATCGCCGACATCCCATTTCAGCCCTTCGTCAGAATAGCAGAGTCGCCGGTCGAGTCCTTCTTGAAATCGCACGCCCCCGACATGCTCTGGGTCATCGGGTTGTCACAGCTAGTCTCAAACCGGCTGATCACCCTCGCGCGCGAGGGCGGCGTCGGCTTTCATCCAACGATGCTCCCCGAAGGCAGAGGCCGCGCTCCGGTTGCATGGACCATCCTGCTCGGCGCCCAGGCAGCCGCCAACCTCTTCTTCCTTACCGACGATCCAGACGCCGGCGACATCATCGCCCAGCGCGAAGTACCCGTTCTGCCCGACGATTATTCCGAAGACCTGATCCAACGCACCAACGAAGTGCTCGCCGAGGTCGTGCTCGATCTCGCGCCGCAGATCGTCTCCGGGCAAGTCCCCCGCACGCCGCAAGACCACACAAAGGCCACCTATTACGACAAACGCACACCAGCCGACGGGCACATCGACTGGTCCCAGCCAACCGAGCAGATCTACCGCCTCGTCCGAGCAGCCGGCAGACCCTACCCGGGCGCATTCACCCACGCCGCAGATCGCAAGCTCACGGTGTGGCGAGGTCGACCCGCGCATGCCGATGATCTCACTGAAAGCCAACACCCAGGAACCGTGGCGCGGATCGACGCCAATGGCAACACCCTGGTCGCGACCGCTGACGGTGGGTTGTGGATGACCGAAGTGGAGACCGCCGAGGGAAAGATCAAACTGGACGTAGGCGTTCAACTCCGATAGTTAACTTCGGAGCACCACGAGGAGTAGATCATGCGCGTTCTGGTCATTGCCCCCCATCCCGACGACGAGGTTCTTGGCGCGGGCGCGACCATGCACCGGTTGGCCGACGAGGGTCACGAGGTCACCACCGCCATCGTAACCAAAGGCTGGCCACCCCTCTTCCCCGAATCGCAAGTCGAACAGGTGCGCGCAGAAGCGGAAGCCGCAAACGAGAAACTCGGCGCGCAAGCGCTGCTCTTCCTCGATTTGCCGGTCACCAAGCTGCACGCCTTACCCGAACACGAGTTAAATGCCGCGTTCGACGCGCTGGTCACCGAGATCGAACCGGAAATCGTACTGCTCCCCTTTCCCGGCGACAGACACGAAGACCACAAGCAGGTTTTCGATGCGTGCCAAGTCGCGCTGCGCCCCGTCGAAAGCAGATCCTTCGTCAAGCGCATCCTGTGTTACGAGACGGTTTCCGAAACCCACTGGTCAGCGCCGGCTGTCGAGCCCGCCTTCGACCCGCAGCTCTACGTCGACGTTAGCGACCACCTCGCCGCCAAGCTCGAAGCCATGCGCTGTTACGCATCGCAAGTGCGTCCAAAGCCGGACGCCCGTTCACTAGAAGCCGTCTCCGCCTTGGCCACATGGCGCGGCAGCGTCGTCGGCATGCACGCAGCCGAGGCCTTCGTCACCATCCGAGAACGCTGGATCTAGCGCGGCGTCTGCTCAAGGACCAGTGAAGAGAAGTTGAAAACCGCCGAAGTCAGCCCAGTCGATCGCGCCGTTGCTATTGAGATCAAATACGCAGCACGCGCCACCGGTGTCACCGCCTTGACACTCGTTGAAGAGGTCAAAGTCGTCGAGATCGACGTCGCCGTCCGAGTCGGCATCGCCCGGCGCATTGGTGAGTAGGTCGGTCGCGTACGTGCCGGTCGTCGTCGAGAGCAAGAGTCTGGGACAGCTGCCGGCTGTGTGGGCGATTGATCGTACGAAACCGGCTACGTCCAGCCCCGTGTTGAACGGCGCGAACGTCTCGCCCGTATCGAACGAGACTTGCACGCGCGTCGCGTTGGGCTGCATGATGAAGAGCGTCGCGCCGTCGGTCACGATGCCAGACGCACGCTCGCCGAACCCCAGACTGTTCCATGTGTCGCCGGCGTCTTCCGAAACGTGAACGTCCCCTGCACCGAAGTCGCTGTCTGCCAGGTAGAATACGTTCGGTTCAGTCGCAGAGCCCGCGAACTCCTCACACTGCGCTCCAAACGGCAAGCCAGCGCCCGACGGATTCCACGCGAACCCGCCGTTGTCTGACCGCAGCACTCCGCCGTTCTGGACCGCGCCGAAGCTGACGAAGGACGCCAACATCGTGAAGTCATTGCCGTCTTGGACGATGGCGATATCCGTCACGTCGTCGTTTGCGATCGCTCCTTCGTAGACCTTGTTCCACGAGACACCGCCGTTGCCCGTCAGCCAGATCGTCGGCTCAGTTCCCGCGACGCCGAAGTCGGACCCGCCCGCGAACATCAACGCGGGATTGTTGAGGCTGAACTCGATGGTCTGCAGTTCCGATTCAAACAACGGCCCCTGACTTGGCCCGATGTT
>JAJDDU010000384.1 GCA_029260155.1 Phycisphaerae bacterium
GTAGACGGCCCCGCCTGCGATGAACAGGCGGCCAAACCAGTGACCCTAGCACGCAAGACGACGCTGAGACGCGGTCGGATGGCAAAGTCCGCACCGCAGACTACAATGCCCCCAATGAAGAAGGTCTCACCCAGCCTGCGCGCCCTCGGTCGACAACCGCCCCCGCAGACAGTGACCGTCGCGGGAAACAGCTACCGCTTCGTTCGTTTCTTCAAGCACGATTTCTTCGCAGGCACCGCCCTGTACGACGGCCCAGCCGGCAAGATCGTCGTCAAGTTCGGACGACAAGCCGACATCTTCGGATTCCCCGCCGAGTGGATAGGCCGCTTCCTCGCGTGGCACGAGACGCGAGTCTTCGCAGCGCTAAGTGACCTCACCAATGTCCCCGCATTCCTAGGCCGATGGGGCCCGACCGCAATCGTCCACGCATACATCGAGGGCCAACAACTCGAACGAGGCCTACCCGTCCCCGACGAATTCTTCGACACCCTGCGCGCCGCGATCACTACCCTCCACGACCGGGGCATGGCGTACGTCGACCTCGAGAAACCGCAAAACGTATTGCTCGGCGACGACGGTCAGCCCTACCTGATCGATTTCCAACTCGCGTGGCTCTGGCCTCGCAAACACGGCGGCGAGACCGTCGTCGCGCGATGGATTCGCGCGCGCCTTCAAGAAGGAGACCGCTACCACCTCCTCAAACTCCAACGCCGCGTCCGACGCGACCAGCTCTCAGAAGAGCAGATCACCGCTTCCTACCGCAAGCCCGCCTACGTACGCCTGCATCGCCGCCTGACAGCCCCACTCCTAAAACTCCGCCGCATGCTCCTCACCCGCCTCGACCCGTCCCACGGAAAAGGCGAACGCGGCAGCGTCTCCCACTGACTCCGCAGGACCCCAAAAAAAAAACGCCTGCCAATCGCGAAACCACAAGCCACAACAGCTTGTGAAGTGTGAGCTGAGATGTGTCACCTCGCTCATCGCCTCTTGTGCGTTTGCACCAAATCGCCCAGCGCGGCTGATTCGGATCCGGTCGGTCCGGGGAAGCGTGCGTTGAGATCGACATAATCTGTAATGTCCCTGCAAATAGAATGTTAGAAGCCTGTTAGCGAGCGACAGGAAAAAACACGCTGATCTCAAACCGCAGACGAGTGCCAAGCGTAGACACTGTTGAAAGGTGTCTGAACGCGTGTTTAGAAACGCTCTGAATTGTGAATAAATGCTTTCTATACAATAACTTACAGCCTGTTTGGACTCTGGGTTTATCCGGACGTTGTCGGTTCGATAACATTGACGAAACCACATCTTGATGCTAGAATCCGCGCCATGACAAGGTCGACCATACTGAGAAAAAAACCTGAAACAGGGAAATCCGGTACAAGGGGTACAGTCCGCACATACCGATCGGCGTTGAACTACCTGAGTTCAGCCGTGAACTATGAGCGGACTCCGCTGACTGCGGAGGTTGCTTCCGGCTTCACGCTCGGGCGCATGCAGCGGCTGCTGGCCGCTATGGGGAACCCGCATCGAAACATAAAGACTGTCCACATCGCGGGCACCAAGGGCAAGGGCAGCACGGTTGCCATGGTGGCCGGGATGCTGCGGAATTGCGGATACAAGGTTGGAACGTACACGTCGCCACACATCATGGATGTGCGCGAACGCATCGCCATTGACGGAGACCGGGTGGGTGAGACGGCCTTCACGCGACTGATGCAGGCGGTTTCACTCGCGGCGGCCAAGCCTCGAGTCGGCACTCCGACGTACTGAGAGCTAGTTACCGCAGCTGCTTTCCTGCATATTTCGCAGTCGGACGAGGACATCGCGATCATCGAGACCGGCATGGGCGGGCGATTGGACTCAACAAACGTAATCAAGCCCGAAGCCATCGGAATCGTGAGCATCAGCTACGATCACACAAACTACCTTGGGAACACGCTGGAGGCAATCGCCGCAGAGAAAGCCGGTGTTTTTAAGGCTGGAATCCCTGTGATCTGCTCGCCGCAACCGCCAGAAGTTGAGCGTGTGCTTCGCCAAGCTGCCGAGCAAGCGAATTGCCCGCTTCGCATGACAACGCGCGAGATTGGATTCAGTTCGCGATTCGAATCGTCTCGCGGTCTGGGGCCGCACACGCGGATTTGCGTGACGACGCCGACCAGCCGCTTCGAGCACGTCCATGCGCCCATGCTCGGCGACCATCAGGCGTACAACTGCGCCCTGGCGCTGGGCCTCGTCGACGCACTCAAGGGCAGGGGCTTCGAGATCGACGATCGCATGGCGGTCGAGGGGTTGGCGGACGTCAAGCTGCCGGGAAGAATGGAGATCATCTCGGACGAGCCGCGCGTTCTGGTGGATGGTGCCCACAACGCTGCCAGTGTTGATGCGCTCATGCGTGCCATCGGGCAGAACGTTCCGTACGACTCCATGGTCATCATCTTCGGCTGTCAGAAAGACAAAGACATCCCCGGCATGCTCAAGCACATTCGCCTGGGGGCTGACAAGATCATCTTCACGCCGACCGGCGTGCCGCGGTCCATGGACCCGGTTGATTTGGCCTCCGCGTTCGGAGAGGTTTCTACGAAGATGTGCCAGATCTCGGACGATCTCGAGGAGGCGCTTTCTATCGCCGAGCGCGCAGTCGGGCGCGACGATCTCATCTGTATCACCGGGTCGTTTGCCATTGTCGGTCTGGCCAAACGCCTGTTCGCCAAACGAGACTAGCCCCGCAGGGCCGGATTCACACCCAATAGGAGTCCACTGCTTGGGTGGAACGTGTGTTTGCGTCGTCGCTGTTAAGCAATGCGAAAACCGAGTTCGAGCACCGGCAATGCTGCATGCCAGCCGGCAGATTCAAGTCTGATGGGAGACTAGGGCGGCCGCGTCGCCCGCTGATTAGGAGGGTCTGACGTGTCAACATTGGTTGAGTTTTCCATGTCGCCACTCGACAAGGGGGCATCGGTGGGGGAGTTCGTCGCCCGATCGATTGATATCATCGATCGCAGTGGAATGGACTATCGCCTAAACGCGATGGGAACGGTCATCGAAGGTGAGTGGGCTGAGTGCATGTCCGTCGTCGAGCAGTGCTTTGCACGCATGCGCGCGGACTGCGATCGCATCTCCTGCTCGATCAAAGTCGACTATCGCCGCGACAGCAGCGGACGCTTGGCCGGAAAAATCGAGAGCATCGAACGCCGCCTAGGCCGGACCGTCAAGAAGACGTAACTTCGGTTGTGACAAGCAATTGTCATCGCCGGAGTCGGTCGGTGGCTCATTTCGTTCTGCCCGTTCGGCCAGGCGCCTGGAACGTTTGGTTGCGTGGTCGTTTGAAAAGCAAATGGGTGTAAAAAGGGCGTGCGGCACCCCGTTTTGTATTGGCGCGGTCAAAGGGTGCCGC
>JAJDDU010000385.1 GCA_029260155.1 Phycisphaerae bacterium
GAAGAACAAGTTGAAGAACCCGACGTACTTCCCGCCGCGCGGCGGCAGCATCGTCGCGGCGGACGACCCTCAAAACCCCCTGGGCGAGCGTTGGATCGGCCTGGAGGGTGTCGGCGGCGATGCAGTCGGTCAGCAGCGCTACGGCATCCACGGGACCGTCGATCCCAACAGCATCGGGAAGAACGCGTCCATGGGCTGCATCCGGCTACACAACGACGACGTCACCCGCCTGTTCGATCTGTTGATCGAGAAGAAGTCGTCCGTCGAAATCCGTGACTAGCATATCGCCTCGCTGGGATTGACGGGCGTGTCACCTGACGCGCAGCGAAACGTCAGCTTCTGGCGGCGAGGAACTCAACAACGTCGATCTTGGAGATGACGGCGATGACTCTGTTTTCGTCCACCACGACGGCGATGTTCTGACCGTCGAACACGGCTTGGACGGCGGAGAGCGAGTCGTCGAGGCGTACTTGCCCCTGGAGGTCGGTGGCGGCACACTCGACCTTGTCGTCCCGAGTGCACGAACCGCTGATGAGGCTGTGGAGGATGTCCATCTCGTGGATCATCTTGTGGGCTTCACCGTTGACCACTTCGACGGGCATCTGGGAAATCCCCAGGTCGCTCATGCGTTTGGCGACTTCGCCAAGTGTCTCGTTGGGCGAGGCGAATACGACGTTGCGGCCCTTGAACTGAAGAACCTCGCGCACCGTGCCGAGGCGGTCCTCGATGCCGAGGAAGCCCATGTCCTTCATCCACTCGTCGTCGAAGCACTTGCTGATGTAGCGGTCACCACCATCCGCCAGCATGACGACGACCAGCTTCCCCGGTCCCATTTCTCTGGCGACCTGCAAGGCGCCGAACACGGCAGTTCCGGTGGAGCCACCGACGAACACACCTTCCTCGCGGGCCAACCGGCGGGCGGTGATGAATGAGTCGCGGTCGCTGATGGGGCGTACCTCGTCGATGACCGAAAAATCAAGCGTGCCGACCATGAAGTCGTGACCGATGCCCTCGACGGTGTAGATTCTGGAATCGCTGGGCTCGCGGCCGTGGAAGAGATCGTAGTAGATGCTGCCGATGGGATCAGGGCAGATGATTCGAAAGTCGCGTCCTGCTTCGGCGGCCTTTTCCTTTAAGTACTTGCCCGCGCCGGAGATAGTGCCGCCAGTACCAATTCCACCGACGAGGCAATCGATTTTGCCGTCCGTATCCTCCCATATTTCAGGGCCGGTGGTGAGGTAGTGGGCTTCGGGGTTGTCCATGTTGTAGTATTGATCGGTGTAGAAAGCGTCGGGTGTTTCGCGGGCGATTCTCTTGGCGATTTCGACATAGCTGTCGGGATGGTCGTGGTCGAGGTCGGTTCTGGTGACGACCACCTCTGCCCCGTAGGCTTTGAGCATGTCGATCTTCTCTTTGCTCATCTTGTCAGGGATGGTGAAGACGCAGCGGTATCCGAGAACTGAGGCGGCCATAGCGAGCCCCATGCCGGTATTGCCCGAGGTGCTTTCGACAAGCGTCGCTCCGGGCTTGATCAAGCCCTTCTTCTCGGCGCCTCGGATCATGTGGATGGCCATGCGGTCTTTGACCGATCCGGCGGGGTTGAGTTGTTCCATCTTCATCAGGACGGTGGCCATCTTGTCGTCGGCCAAGCGGTTCATCTTGACGAGCGGGGTCTTTCCGATGAGGTCGAGAACTGTACTGTGGTAATTCATAGGTGCCTTCTACCGGCGTGCATCGCCGGACTTGTCGTGTTGGATCAGCCCCTTGGGCGCACTTGGTTTCGTGCCTCCATCATATTCAGGATGGGGCTGGTTCTGCAAGTCGTCGGGACGGATTGGCGGAATCTCGGATGTGACCAGCGATTGTGGCATGCCAAGGGCAGGGCGGGTTTCAGCCGCCGCGATCGCGCAAGAAGGCGGGTGAAACCCGCCCTACCTTTTGTCTGGACCACGATACCACAAAGAACGGTCACACCCCGGGATCGCTCCCCTGTGGGCGCCGCTAAACGGCAGCATCGCAGTATCCCTGCGATGCTGCCGTGCCTGTCTGCGCGTTCCACGGAACCGCCGCCGCTGTGGCCAGCACGGCCGGTGCGGTGGCGCCAACTTCGACTCGGCCGTTGTTGGCAGCAACCATCATCGTCTGATCGCCAGCCGCTTCGTTGAGCAGGAAGTCCACAACGAAATCACCGTTTGCAGTCGGCGGGATGCGATAGGTGTAGGTGGCTAGGTATGCGTGCGCAGCCGCCGGGGCGCCGGACATGTTCTCGATGAGGCAGAGCATCTGGCCATTCGAGACGTTGACGGCCTCAAGCGTGTCAGTCCGCCCTGCGAAGATGAAGTCCGCCCGCGGCTCAATGGTAATGTCGAGCAGTTCCAGTTGCCCCGCTGTCCCGCCGCTGACGGCTACGTCCAACTGGTAGCCCACGAAGTCCCGTATGGCGTGCTTGGAGAAGACCCTCACGCGCCGGACATTCGGCGACAGGGAAAGTGGAACCGGTACTGCAACCAGTTCAGTCGACCCGCCAGCCCCCGGACCCTGCATCGCCGACTCCCCACCTGGACATGCGGGCGGACACGAGCATGTACTCGTACCGGCAAAGCAAGTCGGCGCGTGCAAAGCGTCGGCGAGGTTGCAGAAGCCGTCCGGCTCGCAGCTACCGAGCGGCCCGCCGTAGTCGAAGTTGATGGGGAGTTCGGGGGACACACACTTTATCTCTGGCGTTTCCTTGGTTTTTGGGGTTTTGGGCCGGGTTTGCGCGGAGTGAGGTGACGGCCGGTCTTGGATTCGATCGTGTGAATGAAGGCTTCTTCTCCGCAGGGTCGGCCTGTGCGCGTTTTCTTGCGTAGGAAATCTACGTGCTCCGTCCCGCCGCGCAAGTGTCTTCGCCAGCTCGATTCCATGCCGAGCAAGTCTCGATCACGCACTAATGCATCAGACTTCCGCAAGCCAACATGAAACCGCGCGCTTGACCACGGGTAGTCCCACGCTGCGTCACACATCCCGGCGCGGACCGGGTTCAGCTCCACGTAGGTGACCGCAGCCAGAAAGTAGGGCTCGTCCATGACACACGAGTGGAACCGGCCTTGGAAGAGGTAGCCGCGTTTCTTCTGGCGGAAGTTGATCCCGCGCGTGTAGCGTTGATGCGCCCGGCCGATGGCCTTGGCCAGCCCGTCCTCGGTTTCGGGCACCGCGACGAGGTGAATGTGATTGGACATCAGGCACCAAGCTCGCACAGCCACGTCGTGGGCATCAAGCTGCTCGCGCATGAGATCAAGATAGTCGTTGCGATCTTCGTCGCTGAAGAATACGCGCATCGATCGCACGCCCCGCTGGGTCACATGATGCGGGAAACCGGGAACAACGACGCGTGAAATCCGAGGCATGCCCCACAGCGTATGCGCCGGTTCTCCCGATGTCAACAATTAAAGTGTGTGTCCCCCGAACTAGTGCGCTTGGCGCATGACCAAATGCGTTATGCTGGACCCATCATCGTGACGATGGTAGACGTAGGGCTGCGGGGAAGGGAAGTACTGCGACGACGGAGCAGGTCCGCCAGGATTCCAAACGCGCGAGCTTCCAGGAGTGACAGACAATGAGCGTCTTTTTTGGATCGCGTGTCACGGTTCTGTTTTTGGTCGTTTTGTCTGAACTGCTACAGCCTACCCCTGAATCCGCCGACGGGGGGCAGGCAGGGCAACCGGATACCACGTCACACGGGATAGGTTGGGTAGTGCAGGAGGGGTGGCCGCTGGGTATGCCCGAAATCGCGTCTGAGTGGATCCAACCGATCGTCATCGATTTGGAGCACGACGGAGTCCCGGAGGTTGTCGTCTTGACGCAAGATGGTCTGCGAGTCCTAACATCCTCCGGGGCGCTCCACACTGGCCTGTGGCCAATCGAGTTCCCCGTGGACGGCGCCACGGCCAACCTCGATCTGGCGATCGCCAACATGGACGACGATCCCGATCTCGAAATAGTGTTCAAGCGCAACCGAGTCGACCCGCCCAACCCCTGGGCGGTCACCGTACATGTGTACAACCCCGACGGAACCCGCGCCTCCGGCTGGCCGAGGACTCTGGATGGACTTTCGGACGAGGTCATCGTACGCGACCTCGACGCTGACGGAAAAAGCGAGGTTCTCGTGGGCACATACGTCCCCCCTCGCTTATACGTGTTGGGCAGTAACGGCTCATCCTTCAACAGCGCTTGGCCAAGGGATTTCGATTCCTATGTGATGTCGCTCGCAACGGCAGACCTGGACGGCGATGGCGACCTGGAGATTCTGCTAAAAGACGGCCTACTCGACCTGCCCATACTAGTCTACGCGCTGCATCACAACGGGGACGAAGTGGCCGGCTGGCCGTTCTCCGCCCCCGATCGAGTTCAGGATCAGTTCGTCGTGGGAGATGTCGACGGTGACGGTTCGCCGGAGGTTGCCTTCAACGTCACTACCGATAGCGAGAGCTTGGTGTACCTGCTAAATATACAAGGCCAACCCTTCAGCAGTGCTTGGCCGGCGGCTATCCCGTCGGGATTCTACTGGAGTCTCGCGATGGGCGACGTGGACGGTGACGGCTACCTCGATATCGTCACAACGGGGACAACACCAAGGGTGGTTGCGATCGATCGCTTCGGGGCGATCCTGCCCGGTTGGCCGGCGATCGTCCAGTCCCAGTTTCCGGGGGGCATCCCCTACCAGAACATCATCCACGCCGTAGCCGACGTCGACGCCGACGGAATGCCCGAGGTCGTCGTTGGCGCCCTCGTCGGCCCCATCGTGTTCAATCACGACGGCACACCTCTGCCCGGCGCCAACCCG
>JAJDDU010000386.1 GCA_029260155.1 Phycisphaerae bacterium
CAGCCCATCGCCGTCGGTGTCTGCGACGAGGGGATCGGAGCCGAATAGGAAGAACTCCGCGCCATCCGATAGGCCGTCACCGTCGGTGTCGGGGTCGAAGGGGTCGCTGCCGATTTCGCACTCGAACAGGTTGGGCAACTCGTCGAGGTCGGGGTCGCCGAACTGCGGTAGTTGGCTGCAATCAGCCGTCTCCTGCGCACCGTCCGCATCATCGGCGACCAGCGGGTCGAGGCCGAGGAACACCTCCAGGCCGTCCGGCTGACCGTCGCCGTCGGTGTCCGCAACGAGCGGGTCGGTTCCGAAGAGAACAACCTCGTCACCATCGCCGAGGTCGTCACCATCGGTGTCGGGATCGGTGGGGGAAGTGCCGACCTGTTGCACTTCGAATCCGTCCGACAGACCGTCGCCATCATGATCCGGGTAGGTCGGGTCGGTCTCGTAGGTGTTGATCTCCTCGCCATCGAGCAGTCCGTCGCCGTCGGTATCGGGGTCCAGCGGGTCGGTGAACTCGAACACCTCGTCGCCGTCGGACAATCCGTCATCGTCTGTGTCGGGATCAAGCGGATCGGTGAAGAAACCGAACGTCTCGACGTCATCGCTCAGCCCATCCTGGTCTGTGTCGGTAAAGGCGATTTCGTCGAAATCGTCGGGAAACAGCGGGTCGGTCCCGAAGAAGATGACCTCGTCGCCATCGGTGATTCCATCGCCGTCGGTATCGGGATTGTCGGGGTCGGTCCCGAAGAATAGTATCTCCGCGCCGTCCGGCAATCCATCGTTGTCCGAGTCCGCGGGATCGAGCGCGTTTCCGTCTACTCCGTCTACTGCGCCATCGAAATCCGAATCCGGGTTAAAGGGATCGGTGTCCAGCTCGAATACTTCGGTGGCGTCGTTCAGTCCGTCGCCATCGGTGTCCGCGACGAGTGGGTCAGTGCCGTAGTAGAACAACTCCTCCTCGTCGGTCAGCCCGTCGCCATCGGTGTCGGCGAGGTTCGGATCGGTACCGAACTCCGCTTCCACGCCGTCCGGCACGCCGTCGTCGTCGGTGTCGCTATCGGCCGCCAGGTCGACATCGGCCGGCGATCCCAGCACGAACACTTCTGTGAAATCGTCCGTGCCGTCGCCGTCCGTGTCGGCGTTGAATGGGTCCGTCCCGAGGACGTAGACCTCGAACGAGTCAGGAATGCCGTCTCCGTCGCTGTCGGGATCGTCGAGTGCGAGTAGGTCAGGCTGTTGCAGGAAATCACCCGCCCGCCGCGTGCGTCTAGGAAGTCTCCGGCCGTCGGCGCTGCCGTACAGGTCTTGAATTGCCCGGACGTCGTCCTGGGCAAGCTGTTGCACGCCACCGGCTCGATAGCCGGGCGCCATGACCGCGTCTTCAGATGCGCTGTGCTCCAGACCGAGGGCGTGACCGACTTCGTGCAGAATGACCGTGAATAGATCGAACTTACCTTCGCCCGGTGTGACGGAATAGTCCTCGGCAGCGCAGAGATGGATGTTGCCTTCGTTGGCGGTGCCGGGGAACCACGAATGCCCCAGCACGTTGCCCGCTCCGTCAAACGGAAACGGGTCGCCATGCCCGCCGGCCTCGAATCGAATGACGATATCCGCCGTCTGGTCGTTGCGTTCAAAACCGAGGACTGAAGCGTTCGCCCATATCTCGAAGGCCTGCGTCGCCGCATCGATCTGATCTTGCTCGGAGATGTCGGGCAGGAGGTTTCCAAGCCTCCAAGTCAACGTAGTCTTCGACCACCGGCTGGTCGGGCGGAAATCGTGAACGTCCGACGCCAGTTCGGGAAACTCGTCATAACACGCGATCGCAGCCGACCCGCACCCTGATCGCTGCGGCACGCGGTTTTCGCCCGTCGCCCCGTTGTCATTGGCGTTTGCGTTTGTATTTGTGTTCGCGTTTTCATTAGGTGGGCCGTTGTCAATCGGACAACCTGTGCATGCCGCCCACACCGTCGCCGACAGGATCCACCGTGCCATTCTCAGCCCGTCGATATTCATGGCCCGCTCATCCTTATTGAATGGTTGTCAGCTATTAGTTCTCAGTAGCGCGACTGAGAACCGACAACTGCTCATCGTTCGTCGAAGACGATCGTGCCGCCTACGATCGTCACAACCGCTCGCGTCTCGTCGATGTCGTCCTGATGGACGTGGAGAATATCTTGCGACAGAATCACCATGTCTGCTAGCTTTCCCAGTTCGAGCGTGCCCAATTCCTCGTCGATTCCGCCGGCGATCGGCGGATTCACCGTGTAGGCGGAGAGCGCCTGCTCGACGGTGATCGATTCTTCGGGAATCCAAATCGTGCCGTTCAGGATTCTGCCCGTCACCGCTGCGGCCATCCCCTTGAACGGATTGCACGTTACGACCGGCCAATCGCTGCCGAACACTACCAGCGCACCCGCTTCGGTCAACGATCGAAATGCGTAGGAACCTGGGAGACGCTCGGCACCCAACGCCGCTTCCGCGTAGCGTCCATCGTCGGCCTTGTGGTATGGCTGCAACGACGCCACGAGGCCCAGCTCCTTGAACCTTGGAATGTCCTCCGGCAGCAAGTGCTGCGCATGCTCCACGCGAAACCGTACGCTGCCGCGTTGATCGCCGTGCTTGCGTCGAACGGCTTGATAGGAGTCGATCAGGATGTGATTGGCTTCGTCGCCGATAGCGTGTACGGCCGATTGCAGACCCTCGGCATCCGCCCGTTCGATCATGTAACGCAGTCTCTTGGGTGGCGTGGCCATTCCCGCGAGAAGGCCGCTCGGATAGTCGCTCTCCGCCTCCGCATCGGCGTACGGTCGGTACATGTACGCCGTTCGGCTGCCCAGCGATCCGTCCATGTACCCCTTGAATCCGACGACGCACAAGCGCGCGTCGCACGCATCGAAGCTCTTGACCTGATCGATGACTTTCACCCAATCCGTGACCGACAAGTATTTGCGTACGCGGGTGGTGAGCGTTCCTTCTCGATGTGCTCGAAACATGGCTGGCAAGTCTGATCGGCCGGAAACATCATGCACGGAAGTGACACCCAGAGCGTTCAGGTGTTTCATCGCGCGCAGCAACGCCATGTACAGATCGTCCTCGGAAGCTGCCGGGATACGGCCGGCCACAAGCGACATGGCTGCGTCTTTGAGTATCCCCGTGGGTTCCCCGGTGGCTGCATCGCGATCGATGACGCCGCCGGTCGGGTCGGGTGGTCCGTTGGCGTCGATGCCTGCCAATCGAAGTGCCACCGAGTTGGCCAATCCTTGATGACCGTCCATCCGCGACAGGAAGACGGGTGTGTCAGCCGACACCGAATCGATCCACTCTTTCCGCGGTGACGCAGGATCGTCCCAGCTTTCGACGCTCCATCGGCCGCCCGTCAGCCACGGGCGTTTCGACTCCGCAGCCTGGATCGAGCGCGTCGCGGCCGCCACCTTGGCGACGAAGTCCTGCTTGGAGGCTACGTCGCGCAGATTGAGTCGGTCGAGGTGCTGGCCGCCGCTGACAATATGAAGGTGGCTGTCGGTGATTCCAGGAATGATCCGCCGGCCGTGCGCTTCGATGACCTTGGTGTCGGTTCCGATCCAACGACGAATGTCGTGGTCGGTTCCCACGGCTGCGATGCGCCCATCGACCACCGCGATGGCCTGCGCATCGGATCCCGCGCCGGTCCATATTCTGGCGTCGACGACCACGAGGTCCGCGATGTGGCGAACGGGAGCTTGCCGGGACGCATCGGCGCGCGGTTCAGTTGACGTGCAGCCGGCGCACGTCGCAAGGAGCATGAACGTTGAACAAACTCGATACACGATTCGATCTCCATACGCCTTGCCCTGCGCGAGAGTGTACCAGCATCCCCCCAACATGCACGGATGCACCGCGCGGCTGTTTTCGGTATCATGACGGGGGATTCCGTTGTTCTGGGAGGACGCTGATGGCATCACGCATCGACTGGTATTACCACCGTGACGGGTGAACGAGCTGCAAGAGAGCGCAAGGGTTCCTTGCGAAGGAGGGCATCTCGGTTCGCGAGCGGGTGGACGCAAGAAAAGGACCGCTTGGCGAGGCGGAGGCGATAGCGCTGGCCGGGGGGGCTTCGCGGGTCGTTGTGGCCCGGGGCAAGAAGATCGTGGATTTCGATATGAAGAAGTCGCCGCCGGACGAGGCGACGTTGCTGTCGCACATGTTGGGGCCGACAGGGAACATGCGTGCCCCAACTGTAAAAAAAGGTAAGATCTTGATCGTCGGTTTCAACGATGATGTGTATGCCGATATACTGGCGTAGGAAGTTCGACCGTTGTGGTAGACGGGCGGGTGCATCATCTGGGAATACGGGGCGAATCGCATGGCGCGAAGACGGGGTTTCACGCTGATCGAGCTGTTGGTCGTGATAGCCGTGCTCGGTGTGCTGATGGCCATTCTCCTGCCGAGTCTGAGAACCGCGAAGCGGCAGGCGAGACGCACCGTCTGTGGGACGAACCTCCGCCAACTCGGCGTGGCCATGCAAGGGTACGTCGGCGACAATCAGGACAGGTATCCGCGTGTTTCGTTCATGCCTTCCATGGTCTCGGTCGGTGGCGATGAGCCTGTGTATATCGCGGATGTTCTCGCACCCTATGTCAGCGGAAATGAGAAGGTGTTCGAGTGCCCTGATGACCTGCCGGGCCGGGTTGACAGACCGGCGCCGAATATCGGCCTGAGTTACTTTCAATCCGAGCGTTCGAGCTACGAGTATCGGCGGTGGGGCTTGAGCGGGCGGACGATCGAAGAGGTGGCCAACAGGGCAGAACGGCGCCATTGGGTCAGCGGGCCGGTGGCGGACAACGCCATCTGGATCATGCGCGATTTCCACAATTTCCATCGGTCTGGGAAGCGCATTGCGACCGACGACCAAGACGCCAGCGAAGAAGACGACGCAGCCGGAAGCGCAGGCCAGCGGAATTACCTGTTCAGCGACGGGCACGTCAGTGACTACGAGACCATGTAGGAGCATGTGATGATGAGACGATTCGGAATGGGCACGCCGCAGGTAATCGTGGCGGTAGCGGTTCTGGCGATCGGCGGCGGCGCGTGGGCGTTGGTCGGCCGGTCAGACAGCGCGGACGCGAAGCCGAAACTCCCGGAAGAGCTCTCGGTCGAGTCGCTTAAGAAGCAAATCA
Source organism: Phycisphaerae bacterium (assembly GCA_029260155.1). Taxonomy (GTDB): domain Bacteria; phylum Planctomycetota; class Phycisphaerae; order UBA1845; family UBA1845; genus OFTM285. Next base: position 5,151 of record JAJDDU010000386.1, read on the forward strand.
CCGAGGGGGAGGGGAGAATCGGCGAGACGATGCGCAAGACGTTCCAGCGTGACGACTTGACTGATGAGCAGCGCCGCTTGGCGGGTCGCAACATGCGTCGCGTCTGGACGGACATGATGGACGAGAGGATCGACGCCTACAACAACGCTCCCGAGGATCAGAAAGAAGCCGTCCTCGACAAGCAGATTGACGAATTCATAGAGCGTATGGAGCGCATGCGCGAGGATCGCGCTCGCCGGCAGAAAGAGCGGGAGGCCAGCGGCGAAGAGCCCGAAACCGACGAGCAACGTCGCGAGCGGTTTCGCAGTTACCGCGGTAGTCAGACTCGCGAACAACGCAAGTCCCGATCTGAGGCCCGCAGCCCGGACGAATCGGCCCGCAGAATGGCCTACATGATGACAGCGCGGAAGCGCATGCAGGAGCGCGGCATCGAGATGCCTGGAGGCTCCCACGGACGCGGCCACTGACCCGAACTCATATCGCCGCGTGAGCTAGCGCCGGCGCGGGGCGCGGGACTTACCGACGCGGTGTGCCTCCGTGCGGCTGATCCGTTGCATGGGTCGGACGCGCTTGAACGTGGGGAAGCCGGAGAAAAGCTCCCGGAAGGTGTCCGGGACGCCGAAGTCGCCCTCTCCGCGATTGACGAACGTCGGTACTGACACTCCGGTGCCGCCGTCCGGTGTTGTGTCGAGCAGACTGCCGACGAAGCTGGGATCGTTCTTCTTGCCGTTGGTGGAGGATTCTCTGCCAGAGCCGGGCGAGAGCACGCCGGTTCCAGTGTTGTTCTTCGACCCGAACGAGACCTCGGTCTCCGATTGCGACTCGTCGGAATAGAACTTGACCTCACGGTCAAATGCGGCTTGGTTGATCCACAAGCTAAAGATGTTGTTCTGATTGGCGTACTCGCCCGGACGCACACTCTTGGATTTGCCAGTCAGTTTCGCGAGTGCTTCGACCAACCCGCTGCGGGACAGCGATATTCTGAAGTGGGCGGTGGAGGGCTCCACCTCCATCTGCCATCCTTCGGTGCCACGCTTGGCCAACGTCGCAACCGTCGAGTCTACGACGACGTCGCTGCGCAGCTCACCCTCAGCCGACCCGCCGCGAATTACGCCATAACCCAATCCTAAACGAACGGATTGCTCGGTCTGGCTGCGATAGAAATCGTCAATGCTCGCTAGCGTCATTTTCTTGACCTGAACGACCGTGTCGTCGCCGAATCTGAGATTGGCATACGATCGGAACCCGGTTTTGATCTGCGTTCCGGCGCTCAATCGATCGTTAGCGTTCACGTCGGTCCAACCAGACTTGTCAGTCGATTTGGTGCCGATCGGGGCGCTCTTGACGCTCCCCTGCACCTGGATCACGACGGCCTCCATCGCCTCGCGGGCGGGCTGCGCTGCGGGATCCTCTTGCGCGATTGCTCGATCGACTGGATTGGAGAGCCCCGCGACCACGGCGGACCACAGGAGAACTGTCATCGTGCTTCTTCGACATGCATGCGTCATGGCCATAGCCCTCGGATTCAATTCAGGTTGTGTCTTGCTACTCGACGTCCGCCGGTGAGTTAATCTCCCGCTCGGTGGACTCATACATGCCGCGCTTGGCCATAAGATCGTCCCCCTTGGCGAGTGCGGCCATCACCTGTCCGCCGGTTGGAATCTGGTATGCCATGCCATAGGGCATGATCCCCTGCCGGACGACGTCCTTGAGGGCGTAGCGTTCACATCCGATGCCGGTGAAGTCGGCGATCCGCGAGTTCAGCCCGCTCGGGATGTCGCACGCCCCGTGAATCATATACGCCAAAAGGCCGAGGTCCACCGCGTGATCGGCTTCGTACTGCCATTCTGGTCGCACGATGCCTCTGGACGAGAGCATCTCGACGCGCTGCTCGAACGAATCAGCCGTCTCTTCGCCGTCGGCCACCAGCAATGTCGCCCGGCAGAGTTCGTCGTACGTCACGACCGGCTCTGCCGCGACGAAATGGACGAATTCCGCCTCCGCGAGCGCGTTGTGATCCTGCGACGGAGCGTAGGGGATGTGCTGGCTGCACCCGAGTAGGGCGAGCAACGAAACCGTCGTCAATGCGTATCGTAGGTTCATCGTAAGCGTTTCCAACTAAAGGCGGTTTTGGGTGGCCCATCTCTTTAGAGGTGGGGAATCCGATTGTCGATGTACGAGTCACAGTTCACTAGAAGTTCCAAGTCAAACCCAGCAGCAGATAGGTCCTCGTCGTCTGATCGGCGAACGCGTCGCCGGGGAAGAACACCCCATACCGCGCGGTGGCGGCCAGATCCGACGAGATGCTCCAGTTAGCGTAGTAGTCCATTTCCCAGCCGAGATAACCCGACCGCGTCGTCGCCAGCGGATCGGACACCGCGGCATGCGCCTGGTGTTTATTGTATAGAAACCAGTTCGTGCCTACTTCGAAATGATCGAGGGCTTCGTGATCCGGGAACGGGTGCACCGAAGCGCCTGCCCGCCAGATGTGCACGTTGCTCAGCGTCGGTGCGAATGACAGACCCGTGTCACGATAGCCGAAACCGATGAAGCTCGAATCCTTGAAGCCTCTGCTGTTTCCGCCCACCGTGCTCGTCGGGCTAAAGAGCCGATCAGAATCGCCGCTGGCGAACATGTACCCGACGCCCACGCGCGGTTTCCCGGTGGAATCGAAGAGGTACTCCAGCTGCATGTCCCACGCCCACGCCGCGATGTTGTTCTTCCGCGCGAACGCGCCGGTGCTGTAGCTTTCGCCGGTCTCAGCCACAAACTCCGCGGAGTAGCTCAAGTTTGAGACGATCTCGCCGGTAGAGCCGATGCCCGCGTAGAACGAATCGTAATCAAACCGCTGCCTGGCTGCGGCGGGCCTCCTGACATCGCGACTGTGATCCCGCTGCCAAAGCACGTAGGCGAACGGTTCATGCCGCTCGAAGCCCTGATACCGCGCTTCCACGCCGGCGAACGAGCGCCGTGTGCGCTGGGCGCCGCGGGAAAAGTCAAAATCTTGACTGCTCCCGATCGTCTTGCCAAGCAAACCCGTAATATGAAAATCCGCGACGCTGGCCCGCAACCAGAGCTGATCGAGCGGTGTCGACAACACGTAGCCCGTGCCGAACTCCGTCAGGTCGCGGCCGATTTTGAATTCCAAGTTGTAGTCGATCCGCTCGCCGCCGTACGCCACCATGGCCCGCGCCAGATCGAATTTGTAGTAGCCGCGCTCGAGGTTCATTCCCTCGACGTCGTCCTCGTTGTCGAACTGGTCGCCGCTGTTGAAATCGATAAAGCTCAGTCGGCCTCGCGCGTAGATTTCGTGGGCGCCACTCTGAAAGCCGAGGCGAGTCCACACACGCAGATCGTGACGCCGAAACGTCCGCGAACTGTTCACGCCGTCGTCGTAGAGAAACGTGAACAAGCTGTAGAAGCCGCCGTAATCGACTTCGACGTCCTCGGTCAGCGGGCCTAGCTTGTCCCGTTCGGCCCTGATCAACTCTTCGATAGATCGCTGCTGGTTCAGGAACGCGTCGGGTTCCACCCGCTGAGCCATGGCAGGTGCTGCCCCGCCAAGCAAGAACACGGCGACCAATCCGCCAGTCCGCACGAGATGTTGTGTGTTCAATGTGATCTGTCCTTGTTCAATACCGGCGACCGTCAGAGCGCCGCGCCTGGCTCGACTGCGTCCCAATAACATGTGCGCGCACGCGTATCATGGGTCTCTCCGCAGCGAAGATCAAGCAATTGGTCGGCAAAAACTCGGGAGGACATTCCGCGGCTGGCCGGGCGATCAGGGGTGTTGGGGGGCAAGAACCGAATAGTGAGGCGAGCAAGAGGCGGGCAAAAAAATTGGCCCCGTACCTCTCGGGGAAGAGATACGGGGCCGTCTAAGGGGACACGACAGCTTCCATTAGATTAATAGGATTCAAGGCAACCCGAATCAAACCTCAATCAGCAAACTTTAGAACAAAATCGAAAAAAACCGTAAGTCTACCGAGAAGCAAGAAGCCAGAATGCGAGGCAGCGTGTGGGACTGTAATTCGAGGGCGTAGTCCATCACCGAAGCCCGATGAAGCTCAAAAGTGGTGTTATCGGTCTTGGGTAACAGGTCAGCCGTCTGCATATGGATGAGGGCGTTGGATGACGTACGGCTTCAATTGCGCGATGGCGATGGGGTCGAAATGCGGCGCGACGGCGTCCGTCTGCGGAAACGTCCGGATGAGCGTCTCCGCGATCCGGATCCCGCCCGAGCCATCGCCAGCGAAGGGCTCGCTCGATTACCCCGATGGGTCAGCGCAAATGCCTGATCTCTTACCCTTCGTCGAGCATCGTGGCGAGCTTGCGCAAAGCCCCGTCCTGGATCTGGCGGACGCGCTCACGGGTCAGCCCAATCTTGGCGCCGATCTCCTTAAGCGTCATGCCCTCGCCGTCGTCCAGACCGAACCGCATACGCAACACCTTGGCTTCCCGTTCATCGATCTGGGACAACAAAGCTTGTAGCGTTGCAGTTTCAGATTCGGAGAACAGGGCATCTTCCGGACGGGGTGTGCGATTGTCCGTCAACATGTCCAGGAGGCCTTGTTCCGAGTCGTCCAGGGTGGTCTGTTTGGAGGAATTGAACGCCTTGACCGCTCGGCGAATCATATGCACTTTTCGCTCGGGAACTGACATGTGTTCCGCAAGTTCTCGAATGGTGGGCTGGCGTCCCTCGCGGTCTTGGAAGACCGCATTCGCTTCTTTCCACTTGGCGATCATCTCGACCATGTAGGCCGGGATGTGAACGGCCTGTCTGCTGTTGATCAGGCTGCGTTTGATGGCCTGTTTGATCCACCACGATGCGTAAGTACTAAAACGCGTATTCTGCGCGGGATCGTAGCTTTCGACGGCGCGGATCAGCCCCAGGTTTCCCTCCTCGATCAGATCGGCCAGGGGCATTCCTCGACGGCTGAACCGTTTGGCGATCGTGACCACCAGACGCAGATTCGCCCTGACCAGGTGCTCCCTAGCCTCGCTGGCATCACGTTCGATGCCCTCCTTCTCCTTGAGCTCTGCCATGGAGGTAGGCGCGGACGCTGCCAACGCCTGCGCCCGCCGCACACAGTTGCCGAGGTGACGCTCTTCCTCGGCAGACAGCAACGGCGCTTCGCTGATCTGCTTCAGATAGGATTGAATTCCCGTGTCTTCTGCGATACCGCCACCCACCACGTCACGTTCCGGCGACCCGATCCCACGACCGGTGCGGGTCGCCAGAACGTGCGACGCAGCCCCGATATGGGTCAGGCTTCCTGGTCAGTTTTTTCTTCCGACACGACATCGGAAGACGGTTCGGCCTCTGCTGCGGTCTCTGGCGTTTCCGCCGTCGGCTCGGTCGCTTCTGCTTCTGGCTTAGGCGTTTCCGCAACCGCCTCGGTCGCTTCTACTTCTGGCTGAGGCGTTTCCGCAACCGCCTCAGCCGGTCCCTCAACGGCTTCTACTGGTGCCGCTTGTGTGGGCTCGACCATGGAAGGCCCGGTAATCGTCGCGGGCTCCACACCGGGTATCAACATATGCGAAAGCCCGGTGACCTCCTCGCCACCACCGTGAAGCCCGCCACGCCGCGGCTTGGACACCCCTTCGCCCTGCGGCGAATCCGGGTCGGCAGACCACTCGGCACGCTTCTTCGACAGGCCGATCTTGCGGTCGACCGCGTCAACCCGCAGGATCTTCACTTGCACCCGGTCCCCGATGTTGACCATGTCGTGCGGGTCTTCGACCTTATGATCGGCCAATTCGCTGACGTGCAACAGGCCTTCAAGGTCGGGTTCCAATTCCACGAACACGCCAAAATTGGTGATCTTGGTGACCACGCCCTCGACGATTTGCCCCGGAATGTAGTTTGCCGGGACGGCGTGCAGCCACGGATCCTCATGTAACTGCCTAAGCCCCAACGCGATACGTTGTTTGTCTTCCTCGACTTTGAGAACCACGCACTCGATCTCTTCGCCCTTTTTGAGCATTTCGGATGGGTGGCTGATTTTCTTGGTCCAGCTCAGGTCCGATATGTGCAGAAGCCCGTCGATGCCCTCTGAAATCTCAACGAACACGCCGTAGTTGGTCATGTTACGCACGCGCCCTTGAATGCGCGTGTTGGGCGGGTACTTCTCTGCAACACGCATCCACGGATTGTCCTCGATCTGCTTCATGCCAAGGGAGATTTCCTGCTTGCCCTTGTTGATGTCGAGAACGACGACCTCGATTTCATTGCCCACACTGATGAGCTCGGACGGATGATTGATCCGCCGCGTCCAGCTCATCTCGGAGATATGCACCAAGCCTTCCACGCCCGGCTCGAGCTTAACGAAGGCTCCGTAGTTGGTGATGTTGACCACCTCGCCCTTGATGCGCGAGTTCACGACGTAGTTATCTTCGATGTTCTCCCACGGATTCTCGGTGAGTTGCTTGAGACCCAGAGCGATCTTCTCTTTCTCGCGATCGATGTTGAGAATCTTGATCTGGATGACCTCGTCAATCTTGCACATTTCTGATGGGTGACCGACGCGCTCCCAACTCATGTCCGTGATGTGCAGGAGTCCATCGATTCCTCCCAGATCTACGAACGCGCCAAAGTTGGCTATGTTCTTGACGCGTCCTTCGCGAGTCTGGCCGACCTCGATCTCGGCCATCAGTTTCTCTTTCGCGGCGGTGCGGTCTGCTTCGATAAGCTCGCGACGCGATATGACGATGTTGCGACGCTCTTGATCGATCTTGAGGATCTTGGCTTCGATCTCCTTGCCGATGAACTCGCCGATGTCGCCGGGACGCCGGATGTCCACCTGCGAGGCAGGCAGGAACACGGGTACGCCGATGTCCACCAGCAAACCACCCTTGATCTTGCGCATGACCTTGCCTTTGACTACGTCGCCTTCCTCGTGGGTGGCGACGATGCGTTGCCAGTTCAGCAGGCGGTCAGCCTTGCGCTTCGAGAGAACAATCGTGCCGCTCTCCGACTCGATGGATTCGAGCCAAACGTCGATTTCGTCGCCGATATCGACGGCGGTGATGTCGTCCCATTCGTTCTTGGCGATCGCCCCCTCGCTCTTGAGCCCGACGTCGACCAGGACATCGTCTCCGCTCCAGCCGATCACCCGACCCTTGAGGATCGAGCCCGACTTGAAGTCGGTTTCGTCTCCGCCGTACACAAGCTGCTCGATGTTGTCGTCCAGGTCGCCGAGCTCGGCTGCGAACATTTCATCACTGATG
>JAJDDU010000387.1 GCA_029260155.1 Phycisphaerae bacterium
GGTCTCTGCATGATTTTCCGGAGTCGTACTGCAAGTAGTTTGTGACGAATAGGTCGACCGCCCCGTCTCGGTCGTAGTCGAAGAACGTCGCTGAGCACGACCAGTCAATCAGCGGACGATCGTCAAAGCCGGCGGCGCGGGCGGCCTCGGTGAACGTGCTGTCGCCGTTGTTGCGGTAGAATGTGTTTCGGCCGAAGTTGGTGAGATAGACGTCCAGATCGTCGTCGCCATCGACGTCGGCCACGGCAACGCCCATGCCGTATCCCGTGTCGCCCAATCCCGACAAGGCGGTCACGTCGGTATACTTGCCGCCGAGATCGCGCCGAAAGAGCTGGTTGCGCGTGGCGGCGTTCGGCTTGACGACGCCGTTTTCTTGGTCGGCACCGTTTATCATGTAAATGTCGAGATCGCCGTCGCCGTCGAAGTCGAACATCGCGCACCCCGCGCCCATGATCTCGGGGAAGAAGTAGGTGCCGACTCTGCCTGCGTGATGGACGAAATCCAGTCCGACGGCGTCGGTGATATCAGTGAACCATGGCGTTTCAACAGGTGTGCGTTCTGTTCGGCGGCATCCGGATGTGTACGCTGCAAGCGCTATCGCACACACACGCCACTTTCGGCGGCTCACGGTTTTTGGCCTTCGAGTTGTCGGATGAATTCCCGTACCTTGGCGGCATGGGATTGGGCCATGGATGTGGAGCGTTTGGGGTCGATGCGGATGGCCTCGTCGTACAATCGCAGGGCTTCGTCGAATTGGCCCTTTTTGGCGGCGACGTCACCGCGAAGCACGAGGATGGCACCTGCGTCGGGCTCTATGGTCTCAGCTTGGGCGAGGATTTTTGTTAGCTCCTCGAACTGAGACTTCTCGATGAGTATCTGCCCCAGCCAGATGTAGGTGGATACCGCAGGTTTGATGGCCAACATCTCGCGGAGGATTTTCTCAGCTTCGGTGTGACGGCCCATCTTGGTGTAGATATCCGCGCGGCGTTCGAGAGCGAAGAGATCGCGCGGAAAGACCTGAATCGTGTCGATGAGATCGAGGGCGGCTTGTAAGTCTCCGCGGTCAGCCAAGCCGCGTGCGTTGATGAGCCCCTGCCAAGTCTTCATCATGTCCTTGGGGTCGCGCGTTCCGTATTCTTCGTCGGCGATGGGCGAACTGACGTAGCCCAGCGCTTCGAGCGCCTTTAACTCCTCGGGATCCATGGCAATCCGCGCGTCGACGCCGGCACCCATCGCCTCCCACGCGACTTGGCGCGTTTCCAACTCATCAACCAATGCGGGCAATGCGGCAGGCGTGTCGTCAATCAGATTAATGGCTTCGGATGGGTCGTCTAGCAGGTTGTAGTATTCACGCCGGGGGGCGTCGATGTATTTGTCACCATGTCGCCGCAGCGCGTGCAGGGAGCTCCAGCCGTGATTTAGCAGCGGCAGCATGGTTTCCATGTAAATCGTGCGGTCGATCGCGGAATCGGGGCCTAGCAAGCTAAGCCCGTCCATCGGAGTCTCTGCTGCGATGCCCAGCAGATCGAGGACTGTGGGCGTTACGTCCAAGCACCCTGCCACCCGATCGCTCACGACATGGCCTGCGCCCAGGCAAGCGGGGGCGTTGAAAATCAGCGGTACGCGCATGGTGCTTTCGTAGATCAGATGCCCGTGCGTCATTTCGTCGTGCTCGCCTAGGCCTTCGCCGTGATCAGCCAGGACGATGGTGAGCGTTCGCTGTCGCACCCCGTCCTGTTCGAGTTGGGCGATGATGCGGGCGAGTTGAGAATCGACGAATGCGATCTCCGCGTCGTACAGATCGCCGCCGAGTTTTCGGGCGAACTCTGGTGGTGGCTCGTACTCCGTGTGTGGATCGTAATAGTGCACCCACATGAAAAATGGCGCCTCGGATTGCGCTCGGCCTGCGAGCCAAGCGAGTGCCGCGTCGGTGACCTCGTTGGCCGGTCGCTCAAGCTCCGCACCCCAGCCGGGCTTTCGCGGGTTGGGCTTGAAGTGATCGTCGTAGGCGTCGAATCCCTGATTCAGCCCGTAGCGACCGTCGAGCACGAAGGCCGCGACGAATGCAGCCGTCTGGTATCCGTTCTCTTTCAGTATCTCGGCGAGTGTGACGTGGTCGGCGGCGAGGTGGAATTCTCCGTTGTTTCGTACACCGTGGTGCGGGATGTCCAGGCCTGTGTGAATGGTGACGTGGGACGGTAGCGTCAATGGCGCCGAGGCGACGGCGTCGGTGAACATGACACCGCCGGCGGCAAGCGCGTCCATGGACGGCGTTTGCGCGGATCGATGGCCGTAGCAGCCGAGACGGTCGGCTCGGACCGTGTCCAGGGTCACGAGGACGACGTTGAACCCGGCGGCTGCGCCGGGCTCGGCCCAGTCGCCCTCAGTGTGCGCAAGACGCCCGGAGTCGCCGCTCCGAGTTGCGTACACCCCGGCTGCGACGATCAGCGCACCAACTGCGACGAAGCACCCAGATTTCAGGACCGTTGTGCGGACCAAACATCACCTCGCCAGGATTGTAGCCAGCAACCGCATGGTCGCCAACAACGATGACGAACGCAAAAAAACATCCCTGACGTCGGCAAGCCGTCGCCAGGGATGTTTCTTAATATCGTGGGGTCAGGGCCATCGGCCGTGACCGTGCCGTCTCTAGCGACGACGACGCAGCATGGCGAGGGCACCGAGGCCCAGCAGGCCGATGGTCGTCGGCTCGGGAACCTTGACGCTGACGTTATCGACGGTCATGACGCCGGGACCGTAGAGGCCGTCGGCGGAGTCGACGCCAAACGCGATACGCATGTTGTTGGTACCCGCAACATTGAGCTCGTAGTGGATGTTGCTGCCCTGGCCGTCACCTTCACCGAGGTTGCCGTAGCCATCTTGGCCGCCCGAACCGGGGAAGAGACCGGGATTGACTGAACCGTCCTCGTTGAGGCCGGAAGCATTGTTGTTGATCGAGACGTACGGCGAATCAAACGCGGGCGTGTAGCCGACATCAACCGTCGTGTACGAAACGAGGTCAAACGAGATCGTCGTGTCAACGCCATCAGCGCCGGTTACGTTCTGCCAGATCTCGACGTTTCCAGGGCCAGCGCCGTCCGGGCCGGTGATGGTCGCGGTGCCGCCACCGAATCCCACTCCGCCGGTTCCCCCATTGTTGGCGACTTCCCAGCCGGCGTCGCCCTGCGAGAAATCGCCATTTACTACGACATTGTCATTCGCCATCACCGGAAGTCCGGCGATCAGCGAAACCGCAACGAAACCCAAAAGAACCTTCTTCATCACAAACTCCTCCTCGTCGGTTGACGAGCCGGCAACCACGCCGGCGCCCGTTTCACCACACGTTCACAATTCCACAAACGGGGCCAGCACGCGATTCACCGCACGCACGAACCCCGATCCGTACAATCCCACCGTGATCGCACCGAAAATGCGGCCACAGATCCAGGTAATCGCGCACAAGCGCGCTACCCCACTCTCATCTCTCTCTAAAAACCCTCAGACAGGCATCAAGCGGCGAGACACCGGGGTGTCTTCGTTCGCTCGACGAGGTGCATGTTAGCGGATTGGCGTCGCAAGATCAATCGTGATCCTCGCCTTACTTGAATTTTGGGTGCTCCCCTCCCCGAACGAACGATCAACTAGGGTCCAAGTACACTCGAATCAAGCTCTTGAGCCCGATATCGCCTGTTTTATCGGCACAAGCGATCGCTACCAAACTCACACCGAAGTCCGTTTCCCGCTGAAGTTGACCGCTCGTATTGCGGAATCCGGGGAGTTAGTGCAGGGAAAACTGACGTTCAGCCCGACGCCCGAAGGCATCCGGTTGAAGTCGAAATCGCGTGCGCAAAACACCACGTTTTTAGGTGACAAACGAAATAATAAATTAGCTAACTTACATAGAATTGGGTTGAATCTCCGCACTGAAGTCGAGAAGATGTAGGTGTGCGAGTGACCTGTCGGCGGACTCCACATGGGATGTACCGACAGGTCGTGTAGCACGGGGTGAGAGTTCGATAGGGATTTGAGAGAGCATGGCTGCGCGGTAGTGCGCGGCGCGTGCTCTTTCTTGTTTCCGGCTGCGGTGAAGTGGCCGCAGTTGCGGGTTTCTGGTTTTGTGGGCACCGGTGGTCGCTTGGACGACTGGATGCAAGTGAACGATACAGAAGGTCTATCGCAGTGGCCTTCGGCAGAATGTGAGGAGGAACAACCTAATGAGCAGACTGAATCGAGTGATGTGTTTAATGTGCGCGGTCGCGTTGATCGGCGCACCGAGCATGGTTCTTGCCGATGGTGCGGACACGCCCAGCGGCGCGGTGCCGTTGATCGGCTCGCTGCCGTTCAACGATTCCGGAGACACGACGGGATCGACCAACTTCATTACCAACGGTGGAATGGGCCTGAACTTCCCGTATGACGGCGAAGATCATCTCTACCAGATCGACCTTGGTGTGGGCAACGTGGTGGACTTTTCGCTGGATCTCACCAACTCGACCGGTGACCTGGCCATGTTCTTGTTGACTGACGCTTCGGATCCGACGTCGTTGGTGGCCCATAGCCAGGACGCGATTGGCCCCGGCGCCGGTCCTGAGCTCATCAATTCCTTCGATACTGGCGAGTTGGCCGCCGGTACCTACTGGTTGTGGATCGATTCGTACTACGCCGCCGGCTCGCCCGGCTCGGCGGGTGCGTACAACTTGGATGTGACGGGAACGCTTCCCGAGCCCGCATCCATTGCGCTGCTGGCGTTCGGCGGCTTGGCGATGGTTCGCAGACGCCGTCGCTAGAATCCAGCCAGATTATTGAACCCCACAGGCCCGCCCCACAGCGGGCCTTCTTTATGCGCGGAGAGGGCCAGCCGATGTATGGGGCGGGAACGTCTTCGTTGTGGCGGGGTTGTGGCGACGCTAGCATGCGTCCGCACGATCCTAGGAGTGCATCGCATTGAGTGTGTCACGGATGAAATGGGCTTGGATTGCCGTTGTTGTGGCCGGCGTTGGTGTTGGGGCGGCTACTTGGTTGATTCCCTCGGCCGAGAGGGCGGTTCGGTATCAGACCCCCGGTAACCTCGATCATGGATCGGCGTCGGGGTTCAACGTATTGCTGATCACGCTGGATACCACCCGCGCCGACCGGCTGGGGTGCTACGGATACAGTGACGCAGAGACTGCGAATCTGGACGCGTTGGCTTCTTCCGGTATTCGATTCAACGATGCGGTGACGACGGCACCGGTGACGCTTCCGGCGCATGCCTCGATTTTCACCGGACTGTACCCTCCCAATCATGGCGTTCGAAACAACGGCGAGTTTCGCGTGCACGAGGAGAAGGTGACACTGGCGGAGGTGCTGCGCGGCCGAGGGTATGAGACCGTCGCCTTCGTGGCTTCGTTCGTGGTGGACGCGCGTTTCGGGCTCGCCCAGGGGTTTGATCGGTACGACGATCGGATGGCACCTCCGGAACGCGGATTCGGCCAGGATCAGGAGCGGCCTGCCGACGTGATCACCGATGCCGCCGTGACTTGGCTGGGAGCGCGCGATGCGGAAAAACCGTTCTTTGCATGGGTGCATTACTACGACCCGCACGCGCCGTACTTGCCTCACGATGGACGATTCGGACACCGCCCGTACGACGGTGAGATTGCGTTCATGGACACGCATCTTGGCCGTCTGACTGAGGCTGTCGCGCGACAAGGCCTTGTTGACAACACGGTCATCATCGTGGTCGGCGACCACGGCGAGAACTTGGGCGAACACGATGAATCCGGACACTCGCGGTTGATTTACGACGCCGTGATGCGCGTACCGCTTATCATCTCGTGCCCGGCGATCGCCCGGCGGGAAGTAGTCGACGATGTGACGGTCAGTGTCGTTGACGTGTTTCCGACCGTTCTCGATCTGGTCGGCATCTCGCACGACGGTCGGTTGGACGGAGTCAGCCTGCTTAGTGCGCGGGAGCACTCCGACCGCGTGGTCTATATGGAGAGTATGGTGCCCTACCTCGACAATGGCTGGGCGCCTCTGTTCGCGTTGCGTGGGCGTGATCGGAAGTTCATTCTGGCGCCACGGGCTGAGTTTTACGACTTGGCGTCCGACCCGCACGAAACGGACAATCTCTACGGAAACCTGCCGGCGAACCTAGTTGACGGATGTGCCCGGCTCGAATCGGAACTGGTGGACTTGCTCTCGAATTGGCCTTCGCCGGAAGACGTCGCAGGCGCGTCCGAAGCGTTGGATCAGGAGACGACCGATCGCCTGGAGGCGTTGGGCTACGTCTCGGGCGACACCGCCGGTCCCGACCTCGGTCAGCTAGACCCGAAGGACATGATGCCCACGTGGGAGAAAATGGGGCGGGCGAAGAGGCTCTTGGCGAGCGGCAGTCAGCATGAGGCCATCGCATTACTGACGGAGGTCGTTCGCGTCTGGCCTAGCGATCGAACAGCGTTGCGCCAGCTTGGCATGGCCTATCTGCGTGCGGGCAATCGCCGCGCCGCCGAGAAACATCTTCGCAAGGCGGTCGAGATCAAGCCGGCGGCTGATGTCTGCCTACTGCTTGCCCAGATCATGATTCTTGAACGCCGGTTCGGGGAGGCTGAGCCATTGTTGCTGTTGGCGCTGTCCGTCGAACCCGGTCACGGCGGGGTCTATGTGGCACTTGGAGATCTGTTGGCGGCGCAAGGACGCCAAGCGGAAGCGCTGGCGGCGTATGAGAAGGCCGAGCGACTGGACCCCTATCGCGCAAAGGGTGTGGCGGAGCAGCGGATCGAGCACCTGCGGTCGAAAATGCCGAAGTCCGCGCCGCCGACGCCTTGACGCGCGTTCGGCGTGATTGCAATTCCGTTCGTGTCCCCCACCGCTGAAGCGATGGGCCACCCACTATGCCATATGTTGGATCATGGCGTCGGCGAACTCACTGCACTTGAGCAGCTTGGCTTCGGTGCCTTCCTTGACCATCAGCCGGTGGAAGTCGTAGGTGACGGTCCGGGCTGCGATGGCGTTGTTCATTCCCTTGATGATGAGGTCGGCTGCTTCGTCCCATCCCAAGTGGCGGAACATCATCTCGCCGGAGAGGATGATCGACCCTGGGTTGACCTTGTCCTGGTCGGTGTACTTGGGTGCGGTTCCGTGGGTTGCCTCGAAGATGGCCAAGCCCGTTTCGTAGTTGATATTGCCGCCTGGGGCGATGCCGATCCCGCCGACCTGGGCTGCGAGCGCGTCGGACAGATAGTCCCCATTGAGGTTGAGCGTTGCGATGACGTCGAATTCTTCCGGCCGGGTAAGCACCTGCTGCAGGGTGATGTCCGCGATGGCGTCTTTGACGAGCACCTTGTCGCCGGGCTTGCCGTCACAGTCGTCCCAGCCGACAGCGGTGTCGGAGAATTCCTCACGAGTCAGTTCGTATCCCCAGTCGCGGAAGGCACCCTCGGTGAACTTCATGATGTTGCCCTTATGCACCATCGTGACGCTTTTACGTTTTTGGGCCAGTGCATATCGAAGGGCTGCACGGATCAGTCGCTTGGAGCCTTCAGAGCTAACCGGCTTGACACCGATGGCGCTGGTCTCGGGGAAGCGGATGTTCTTGACGCCCATGGCCTCTTGAAACCACGCGATGACCTTGCGGGCCTCCGGCGAGCCGGCTTCCCATTCGATCCCCGCGTAGATGTCCTCGGTGTTCTCGCGGAAGATGACCATATCGACCATTTCGGGACGCTTCACCGGAGACGGAACGCCTTCAAAGTAACGAACGATGCGAAGGCAGGTGTAGAGATCCAGAATCTGCCGCAGGGCGACGTTCAGGG
>JAJDDU010000388.1 GCA_029260155.1 Phycisphaerae bacterium
GCGCGTGCTATTATTCCGGCCGACCGTTTGGGGCACACGATGATATACGATATCACACCACCGATCGAGGGGTCGCTCAGAGTTTGGCCTGGGGATACGCCCCCGTCGCGTGAGATACTCTGCGACATGAAACGCGGCGACAACATTACACTGTCGACCCTTCATGCCACCGTCCACCTCGGCGCCCACGCCGACGCCCCGAATCACTATAGCCGCGATGCGGAGGCGATTCACCAGCGTAGCCTCGACCGCTACCTCGGTCCGTGTCGGGTGATCAGGGTCGACGTTCCACGCCACACGAGAATCACCGTCGAGATGATTTCCAGTCAGATCGACGCGCCGCGCGTTCTGTTCGCCACCGGAACCTACCCGGACCCGTGCAGCTTCAACGAGGACTTCGCAGCCCTCTCGCCCGACTTGATCGGTCACCTGCACGAGCGCGGCGTGCTCCTCGTCGGCATCGACACGCCCAGCGTCGACCTTTTCGATTCCAAGGATCTCCCCGCCCACAAGTCCTTCCTCGCGCACGACCTAGCCATCCTGGAGGGCCTGGTCCTCACCGATGTGCCGGAAGGCCGCTACGAACTGATCGCCCTACCGCTCAAGCTCGTCGGTTTCGACGCAAGCCCCGTCCGCGCCATCCTCCGCACCATCTGACACGCCGATTCCGGCAGGCCTCGCAGTTCAACCGGCCTTGCCCCAATCGAACCGTTTCAGAACATCCGTGATCTTGGCGCCTTCGGACCACAGAGTTTCCCAGAGTGATGCAGCTACCTCCCTAATGTAGTCGGAGTCGTCGCTCGGTTCGCCATCTTCGTCAAGTCGGAGTTTCTGAAACTTCGAGAGAATTCGTGTGTTTTTCCGTCCCTGATTGTATGCGTGTTCGGGAACGGAAAACCCCTTTCGCTCGATCGCCTTGAGAAATCGGTTGCGAGCACTTCCACTTGCTATCGGGCCTACCTCCAAGATCAAGCCCAGCCTGCCGCTACTTCTTCCATACTGAAACCACCATACGACGGGAACGTTGCGGGGCAGGAACGGCCATCCTGACAGTTCCACCGGAGCTGGGAGGTGCTTGCCCATCTCCGTCGGGAGGAACCATACTCCGCCACCCCTCGGAATCACGAATTCGCAGTCGACGTGCGACTTAATCTCCTCGGTAATCGCGTCACTTACTCCCGACGATACGCCGTATTCCACGATCAGCTCGATGGCTTCGCGGTGTCTTCGATAAATCGTCTTGCACAGGTTGATCAGTTTTTCGTCCTGCATGGTCAGCCTCCGAAGAGTGCTCAGGTAGTGTTTGAGGAACACGCTGGCGTCTGCCGGGATTCGATCCGCGTGCTGCTCGGTGATACGCTCCGCCAGATCGAGGACTTCCACGTGGCTCCACGGAACGAAGCCCGCTTCTCGGCCTGCCTCCGACGGATCTTCGCCTTCAAGCGTCAAGAGCACGGGGATGATGTCAGTTGCGGGCATATCCTCCTCAACGCTCTCCCTATACCGGGGAAGAGCTCCCTTCTTCTCTTTGCTCCCTATCTTGTTCTCGATCAGAAGGCACCAGTTGCCGGCGTAACTGCGCACGAGGATGTCGATGTTCTGCCACTCGCGCAAGACTTCCACGTCGGCGAAGTTCATGAGCTCAAACTGAGCCGGCGTTAGTGCGATGTCAATCCCGTCGTTCTCCATCAACAGCCGGGAGAGAAAGCGGCGCAAGAACACATCCCCAAGCCCGTGGCTTTCGCCGGGCGTGAGAAGCCAAGCCAACACGTTGCTGTGTCGAATCTCGGCCCTGTCGATCTTGAGCACATTGAAGAGATTGAAACGGGCGAGCCGCGCTTTCAGAGCCTCAAGTTCCTCGTTGTCCACGAGAAACGCGTCGAGACGGCGTTGTGATTCCGGATCGAGAACACGCACCGAAGCGTCAGCGGGCATGATCGCCCTTTGCTTCTAGCATTTCCATGGCGCGGGGGTCATAGTAGCGTTCGCCGCAATCGGGGCAGACGTCGGCCGGCACGCCCGTAACCGTCTTTCCGTTTCGCAGCCGTACCGATATGCGCTTTCGTTGAACGCGTTTCGATCCACACGCGACACAGATTTTCAGCGAGGCAACTTCACTCGTCGTACGTCGAGATTTTTGCCGAGACGAGGACGTAGAAGACTTCGCGCTGGGCTTGGCTGACGATCGTGCCTTTGGTGTAGACGAGGATCCCGTCGTATGTGAAGCTCTTGATGACATAAAGTCTCTCTCCCGCGAATCGTTTTGCGCGGCTGTGTGACCGCATGGTCTTGGTAATGCTCTGAGCGTTGACGATCGATTCGACAACATCGACGGCCTGCAAGCTGTCGGCGTCCATTTCATCGCGTGCCTTCTCTGTGAACCGAATCGAACCGCGCAGCACCAACTGCTTTATGCGAACGAGCGTGTCCATTGTCAGAGCATTCTATCGAAATCGCAGTCTCAAACCAAGCTCCGGGCCGACTGCGTGCCACCAACCTTCAAAACACGCCCACACAGGCGTGGGCATGCCACTCGCCGGCAGCGGGTGAAACCCGCCCTACCAATCCAGGCCGCCTTTTAGGGGCTTCTTGCGTTTGCGCTTGGGCTTTTCGGGTTCGGCGGATTCGGTGGGCTCGCCGGTGTAGTCGGGGCTGTCGGTTATGGCCTTGATCGAGAGGGAGATGCGGCGGTCCTCCTCGTCTACGGACAGCACCTTTACTTTGACCGTTTCGCCCGCGCGGACTACCTCGCCGACGCTTTGAACGCGGTCGGCTGACAGCTCGCTGATGTGAATGAGTCCCTCGACGCCCTCGGTCAACTCCACGAACGCGCCGAACTCCGTCGCGCGCGTGACCGTGCCCTCCGTGATGCTGTCAGTAGGCCAACGAACCGAAGCACCCACCCACGGATCTTCGCCAACGCCCTTGATCGAGAGGGCGATTCGCTTGCGATCGAGGTCCATCGACAGGATACGAAGCTCGACCACGTCGTTTTCGCTGACGACTTCGCGCGGGTGGCCAATACGCCGCAAGCTCATCTCGCTAATGGGCACCAATCCCTCGACGCCCTCAGCCAACTCCACGAACGCCCCGAAATCCATGAGGCGGACGACCCGCGCGCTTATGAGCGAATTCACGGGCCACTTGTTCGCAGCGTCGTCCCACGGATCGGCCATGATCTGCTTTAGGCCGAGGGCGATCTTCTTCTCTTCGCGGTCGATGCGCAGGACCATGAGGTCCAACTCCTGATCCACCTTGACGACTTCGTTCGGATCTTCGACCCTGCCATGCCCCATGTCGCGCACGTGCAAGAGACCATCCGCGCCGCCGATGTCTACGAAGGCACCGTAGGGCATGATGGTGCGGACCTTACCTGAGACCCGCTGGCCTTCGGTGAGTGTCTCGAAGAGAACTTCGCGGGCCTTTTCCTCTTCAACCTTGAGTGACGCGCGACGCGAAACGACGAGCTTCTTCTCTGATCGGCGATACTCCATCACCTGGCAGCGCATCTTCTGATTGACAAACGCCCCGAGATCTTCGGACTCGATCCGTTTGATGTCGATCTGGCTGATGGGCATGAAGGCGGGAATGCCGTTGATCTTGATCTCGATCCCGCCCTTGTTGTGGCCCGTGACAACGCCTTCGACGCTCTGGCCTACCTGTAGCGTCTCCCAGGAGGCAGCCATGACGGCGTCCTTGCGGGCGAGTATGAGCAGTCCCTCGTCCTTGTTGAACCCGAGGACGGCGACCTCGATGACGTCGCCGATCTCGGGAATGGGTTGATCGCCGAGTTGGCGTACCGGCAGCATGCCGGTGGACTTCTGGCCCATCTCGACCAGGATTTCGTCCCGTTGGACGGCCACCACCGTGCCGCGTCGGACGTCGTTGCCTTCGTCCGAGGGCCTCCTCGCCGGCTCAGCCGAATCGACCAAGTCGAACAGGTCCATGTCCCCGAGGGCTGCGTCAAGTTCGCTCTGAAGGTCGGCGTCGAAATCGCTGTTGGCGTTCATCGTGTGATCGTTCCGTTTGTTAGTGGCTTCAAAGTCGGATTCCCCGAATTCTCGTCCGATCGAGATCGTGATGCTAATCCGCCCCATTGGGAGCTGAGTCCTGCGCATTTTGGCGTATTGTGCGTTTGGTTGCAATCGGCCCGGATTGCCTGATCGGGGAGAGGCCAGGTGGGGTGCGTGACACTCTCGGCGGCGTGGAATCGAACGGGCGAGTTTGCGATCTCGCGTGCGGCGTCGGGTTGGGCACACCGCGGG
>JAJDDU010000389.1 GCA_029260155.1 Phycisphaerae bacterium
AGGATTTCGTTGTCGAGGAGCTGCCGCTCTATGAAGCCTCCGGCGAGGGCACGCACCTCTACCTGCGTATCGAGAAGCAGAACCTGACGACGCGAGAGGCTGTGCGACGGATCGCCCGGACGGCTGGCAAGGAGCCGCGGGACGTGGGGTATGCGGGACTCAAGGATGCGGCGGCCATTACGCGGCAGACGCTCTCCATCGAGCATGTTGACCCGGCGGTTTTTTCCGATGTCGATTTGGGGCGCATGAAGATTCTCGCCATCGATCGGCACGGGAACAAGCTCAAGCTTGGGCATCTTGCGGGCAACCGTTTTGTTCTGAAGATCCGCGACGTGTCGCAGGGCGATGTCGACGCGGTGCGAAAGATAGTCGGCAAGATGACGGATCGGGGCGTGCCGAACTACTTCGGGCCGCAACGCTTCGGCGCGCGCGGCGACAACGGGCTCGTCGGACGGGCTGCCATCTGCGGAGATTTCGAGGGGGCGGTGGCTGTCATCCTCGGGCGGCCGGGGGAAGCGGACTCGGGCGCCATATTGAAAGCGCGACAGCTCTTCGACGCGGGGAAGGTGGAGGAGGCATGGGGCGCTTGGCCTTCCAGTTGCCAGGAACAGCGACGCCTGTGCAATGCGGTGATTCGCGCGCGGGGGGACTGTCGCAAGGCGTGGCGGGCGGTGGACCGTACGCTGCGGAAACTTTACCTTTCAGCCTACCAAAGCCAACCGTTCAACGCGGTACTCGCGCGGCGGATTGGCGCGATCGATACCGTCGAGCGCGGTGACATGGCCTACAAGCATGTCAATGGTGCGTGCTTTCGCGTCGAGGACGTTGCGGAGGAACAACCGCGATGCGACGCCTTCGAGATCTCGCCCACCGGGCCCATCTTCGGAAAGCGCATGACGGAACTGATCGAGGCACCGGGCGCGTTGGAAGCGGCGGTGCTGGCGGACGATGGCATTGACCTCGCCCGGTTCGCGCCGGTCGCTGGCGTCAAGCTGGACGGCGCAAGGCGACCCCTGCGCGTGCCGCTCGCGGATCCGACCGTTGACGACGGAACGGACGAGTCGGGTTACTTCATCGAGCTGACATTTTCCCTGCCACCAGGGAGCTACGCTACAGCCGTAACGCGTGAAGTGTGCAAGAACGATGGGACGTGACGGGCTGGAGTAGCTACACAGGCGCGAAACGCGGCAACGAAATGCCGCCTGGACCCACTGGACTGCCTAGATAGGTGTTGGATGGACAACCCAGAATTCGGATTCGTGGATCCGAAAGTCAAACGTATTCGAGACGTCTTCCAGCCGGCAATCGGCATGCTACTTACCCGCTACGAAACTGCGGAGTTGAGATTCGATGACATGACTTGGGGGCCGTGGGATGATCTCCCGATTCGCCTGTTCATGGATTCCGCCATGGTTGTATCGGTGGCATGGTCGAAGTTCGATGAACTCTGGCTATCGAGCGGACTGGATCTTCCGTTTGAGCATGGAATGACAATTCGATGGATCACCAATTCCAAGCGTGCGATCAATGGCGCGATCGGCCAACCTCTGAAATCAGTCATGCTCGGGTGCGGCCAATTCTCAATTGAGGGTGAGGACATTGAGATATGGACGCGACTCGTTCTGCAGTTTGGAGACGCCTGGCTGGAAGTGTTCAACGCGCTGGATGAGAATGGATTCGATAGTCACTCCGTCCGCCCAACAGGTACGTTCATCGAGTGCATTTGACTAGGGCACAAGATGCGCGTCTGAATAGCCCACTCCTTGACATTCGTGGTTCGGGTTTGAGCGCAGGGCGTGTGGGGACGCGAGCAGGACCGGCGTTCGAGTCCCCCGCCGCTGTAGTGGTGGGCCACCCGACTCTACACCGAAGGGGCGCCCGTTGCGCGTTTACGCGACTCGCGGACGAGTGTCACGGCGACGACACTGCTCAATGCTCCGAACGCGACGTGTCCCGCGCTGAAGAAGGGGATGGCCGCGAGCAACTCGGGATTGTCGAGCAACAGCAGGACGAGAAACATGCCCGTGAAGCGGGCGAAGCCGGCGGCGGCGCCGAGGATCGCACAGCCGAGCACCGTCGGGCGACGTCCCACGAGTCGCCAGCCGACGTCGATGAGTATTCCGGGCAAAACGTGCGCGGGCAGGATGAACACGCCGTTTCGGCCCAAACCGAGCATGACGGATAAGACGCCCGTGGCAGTGCCAACGACCGTTGCGCCCCAGCGACGTTGCGTGCGATCGGCGGCCAAACACAGAAGCGGGATGACCGCGACGTTCTGATAGCCCGGTGTGAACCCAGTGCCGGCTGCGACGCGGAGCATTCTCAGCGACATGAGTACGACCGTGATCCGCGTCATCAGCCGGGCGTCATGGCCTGCGGCGTCGGGTGCGTCCGAGATGACGTCTTCGCCAATGCGACCCTCCAGCCGATCCACAATCCAGCCGACGTCGCCGCGTAGTAGCGATCGTATAGGGCGCGGAGTTTGCGTTTCGCTGTCGTGCGCTTTCTTACGACGGTTGGGTCTTTGAGATTCCAATTGCGCGAAACATGCGTCGATCACTTCGACGGCTGAGTGCGGCACGAGCAAGCCTCGAAGTCCGTCGAGGAATCGTCGCCCGCCGCCTGCGCTGCGCACGATGGCTGAGACCAACAGCATGCTAAACATCTGGGCGATCTGATAGATGCCGACGGCGACACCCATGGGCCAATTCGGACGCCCGAACCCGTCGGCGTCCCAATCGGCGGCCAGTTCCGGCTGATGGGCGACAAGCCAGTCGGTCAGAAAATGCGACTTCGGCGGGAATACAGCCTGCAATGCGATGAGAAAGATGAACAGTATTCGCAGTCGCCAAGCCATACTGGCGAGTTGGCGGAGGCGGACGTTGGTGAACGCCAGGGCGAGCAGGTGAAGAGCCAAGACCATGGCGACGAAGCGCGGGTCGTGGACCAGGAAGATCGCCAAGGAAACTGCGACGAGGTAAAGGGCGGTCAGTCGTGCCATCATGTGACACTCATGGTGATGTGTCCGGATCGATCGGATGGCATGCCCATGCCTTGATAAGCAGGTAGACCTCTGCCCCTTGCGTGAGCGAGAGCGATTCGAGCGAACGACGCGTCACGACCGCGCGGAGCTTCGGTCCGCCGGGGATCTTGACGACGATCGACGGCAAGGTGTCCTGGACGATTTCGACGATTCGACCTCGGAACTGATTTCGCGCGCTGGTGTCATGAGTCTCGCGCAGCGCGATGAGGATGTCCTCTGGGCGGATGGCGACGGCTGCCCGCGCGCCGACGTTTTCACGACACTGCGGCATGTGCAGCAGGCAGTCGCCGACGCGAAGCTCGGTAGTATTATCGTCTTTGTGATGGGCGGCGACGATTCCGTCAACGATGTTCTCGGTCCCGGAGAGGCTGGCGAGCGGAATGCTCGTCGGTGCGTGGAAGATCTCGATGGGCAGGCCGTCGTGAATGACGCGACCTTCTTCGAGCACCAGCACGCGGTCGCCCAGTGAGATGGCTTCGCTGACGTTGTGGGTTACATGGATGATGGGGATGCCGCTCGATCGCTGCACCTCACGCAGTTCTCTCTGCAATACGTTACGGGTGGCGACGTCGACGGCGGACAACGGCTCGTCCATCAGCAGCATGCGCGGGCGGGTCATTAGAGCGCGGATGATGGCCACGCGTTGTTGCTCGCCCCCCGAGAGCTGTGCGGGGTAGCGATCCGCGACGTGGGCGATGTGAAACCGCTCGAGCCATTGGCTGATTTCGCCGTGGTCTGTGGCTGCGTATGCGATGTTCCCGAAGGCCGTCATGTGGGGGAACAGGTTGTGATGTTGGAAGATGAAGCCGATACCGCGGTCGCGAATGGCGACGTTGACGCGATCGTTCTTGGAGTAGACTTTCCTCCCGCCGAATCGGATTTCGCCGCCCGTGGGCTTTTCGATTCCCGCGATCATTCGTAGCGTGGTCGTCTTGCCGGCGCCGCTTCTGCCGAAGAGGATCAAAATACCCTCGCGATGCTCGAAGCGAACGTCGAGCGTGAACCGGCCTAGTGATTTGCGGGCGTTGACTTCGAGCATTTCCCGCCTCACTTCCTCGTTCTAGACAACTGTCGGGCGTTCAGCCGGTTGGTCGAGTAGATGACCAGTACGGAGAACGCGGTGAGGATCAGCACGAGAACTTGGGCGGTACGATCCTCATGATTGGTGAACGCGTGGAAGATCGCCACCGGCATCGTCATGGTCTGACCAGGGATTATACCAGCCAGCATGAAGGTGGCGCCGAACTCCCCGATGGCGCGGGCGAAGCTCAGAATCGCACCGGCGACGAGCCCGCTGCGTGCGAGAGGTAGCGTAACGCGGAACAGCGTTTCGAGTCTTCCCTTGCCCAGGGTGTAGGAAGCCAGTTCGTATTCGCGATCGACGGACTCGAACGCGGCGCGGGCGGATTTGACCATCAGTGGGAGCGCGATGACGGCCGAGGCGATCGTCGCGCCCAAGAGTGTCAGCGCGACACGCACGCCGAACCACGATTCCAACGCCTGGCCGACCGGCGATCGCGCTCCGAGCAAGATGATGAGATAGTAGCCGATCACGGTGGGGGGCAGGATCATCGGGAGCGTGAAGACCGCGTCGAGCAGCTCGCGGCCGGGGAATCTGCGTTTGGCCAGCAGGGCGCCCAAGGCTGTTCCGACGGGGAATACGAAGATCAACGCACAGGTGGCGGCGATGAGTGACAGTTTCATTGCGGTCCAGGCGTGAGAGCCTGTCACCGCGTCGGACCCCGCACGCGCAGCGACAGTGTGCGCAGGGGGCGCGCGGAATCCATACCGCGACAGAATCTCGCGAGCCTCCGCGGACGTGGCGAACTCCAGGAAGAACGAAGCCTGCGTTCGGTTCGCCGTGTTCGCCAAGACCGCGATCGGATAGCGGACCGGCTCGTGCCAAGCGTGCGCGGCGCGGGCGACGAGCTCGACCCACTCGGCCAATTCGGCTGCATCGGTGGCGTAGACCAAGGCGGCTGCCACTTCGCCGCGAGAAACATAGTCGGCCACCTGCCGCACGTGGATTCCCTCGACGATCTTCCCTTCGATTTTCTCGTGCAGCCCCAAGTGCCGCAGGACCTGCCGGCTGTAGCGACCGATCGGGACGTTGGCTGCGCCGATGGCGATCTGCCGCACGCGATCATCGGCGAGGTCATCAAACGACGTGATTCCTTCAGGATTGCCGCGCGCAGAGACCAGGACGATTTCATTTCCCGCGAAGTCGACGCGGGCGTCCTTGTCGATCAAGCCGAGTTCTTGCAGGGCGTCCATTGGTGTGGG
>JAJDDU010000390.1 GCA_029260155.1 Phycisphaerae bacterium
CTGAACAGTTGGCCGGACAACGCCAACCTCGACAAGGCCCGCAGGTTGCTCTGGCCGATCAAGCAGAAGTACGGCCGCAAGATCTCGTGGGCCGACTTGATGATATTGACCGGCAACGTAGCCCTTGAGTCGATGGGCTTCGAGACGTTCGGATTTGCCGGAGGCCGTGAAGACGTCTGGGAACCGCAAGAGGACATCTACTGGGGGGCCGAGAGCAAGTGGCTTGGCGACGAACGTTACTCCGACGACCGGGAGCTCGAGAATACGCTGGCCGCCGTGCAGATGGGCCTGATTTACGTGAACCCGGAAGGGCCGAATGGCAACCCGGACCCGCTCGCTGCAGCCAAGGACATCCGTGAAGTGTTCGGACGCATGGCGATGAACGACGAGGAGACTGTCGCCCTCATCGCCGGCGGTCACACCTTCGGCAAGTGTCATGGCGCTGGCGATGCGGCGCAAGTGGGGCCGGATCCCGAGGCCTCCCCCATCGAGGAGCAGGGACTCGGCTGGAAGAGCAGCCACGGCAGCGGCAACGGCGCCGACACGATCACCAGCGGCCTGGAAGTTACCTGGACCACCACGCCAACAAAGTGGAGCAACAACTTCTTCTGGAACCTGTTTGGATACGACTGGGAGCTGACAAAGAGTCCAGCTGGTGCGCATCAATGGATTCCGAAGGGTGACGCAGGCGCCAATTCAGTGCCCGATGCCCACGACCCATCAAAGCGTCACGTGCCGGCCATGCTGACCACGGACCTCGCCCTGAGGTTCGATCCTGCGTACGAGAGAATCTCAAGGCGCTTCCACGAGAACCCTGATGACTTCGCGGACGCCTTCGCCAGGGCGTGGTTCAAGCTGACCCACCGTGACATGGGCCCCCGCTCGCGTTACCTCGGTCCAGAGGTCCCTGAAGAGGTACTGATCTGGCAGGATCCTGTTCCCGAAGTTGACCATGCGCTGATCCACGCGCAGGATGTTGCTGCCCTGAAGAAGAAGGTCCTTGCCTCGAGGCTGTCCGTTTCGCAACTGGTCTCAACCGCATGGGCATCGGCGTCCACATTCCGCGGGAGCGACAAGCGAGGAGGAGCGAACGGGGCACGCGTTCGCCTCGCACCTCAAAAGGACTGGGAAGTCAATCAACCGGCTGAGCTTGCGAAGGTCTTGCAGACACTCGAGAAAATCCAAAAGGATTTCAACACCTCACGGTCCGGCGGCAAAAAGGTCTCGCTTGCTGATCTAATTGTGCTGGGCGGGTGTGCAGCCGTCGAGGAAGCAGCGAAGAAGGCCGGGCACGACATTCAGGTTCCCTTCTCGCCCGGGCGTACCGACGCATCGCAGGAGATGACCGACGTGGACTCATTCACCGTGCTCGAGCCGACCGTAGATGGGTTCCGCAACGTCCTCGGTCACGAACTCGACAGGCCGGCGGAAGAGACGCTGGTCGATCGAGCTCATCTGCTCACACTCACGGCCCCGGAGATGACCGTTCTGATCGGCGGCATGCGGGTCCTGGGTACAAACGTTGGAGATCCCCAACTCGGTTTCTTCACCAAGCGAACTGAGACGCTGACCAATGAATTCTTCGTCAATCTGCTGGACATGAGCACCCAGTGGCAGAAGTCTCCCAAGTGCGAGTTCTTCTTCGAAGGGCGGGACCGCAAGACGGGTGAGGTCAAATGGACGGCCACTTCTGTCGATCTCGTCTTCGGTTCGAACTCGCAGCTTCGAGCCATCGCGGAAGTTTACGCCGGTGCCGACGCACAGCAGAAGTTTGTCAATGACTTCGTGGCGGCCTGGAACAAGGTGATGAACCTCGATCGTTTTGACCTAGCTGGCTGATCTCAGCGGAAAACGGGCGTCCGTCAAGGCTACCGTGGCCAGCGACCTGCTCGAAGGCGCCTTTGAGCAGGTCCGGACGGTCGTGAATTCGGGAACGACGTTTGTGCACGTTTTGTGCACATTACGAGGCTGGCTTGCGCGATCTGCGAACTTGTGCTATACTGTTTTTGTAGGGGCGATGGGACCGTAACCTGTTGCAACGAATGGCCTTGTGTACGGACGCCGAAGTGCTCGAGCCCGAGGATTTCGGAGCGGCGGTAGATTCCCTCCCTCTCCGTTTGAGAAACCCCGCGTAAGGCACGTTCTCCGAGTGCTTCGCGGGGTCTTCTTGCGGTGTCCGCAAGCGCAGAATACATGACCAGGGCGACACGACTTCACTAGGGTCCGGTGAATGCGCGTTGGAACGCGCCAAAATCGCCCATGTCCGCGTCCCCGTCTTGGTCGAAGTCGAAAGAGCATCGGCACGCCTGCCCGGCAGCGATGTCGGGGCCACCAAAGCAATTCGAGAACGAAACGTAGTCTGCTATGTCGACATCGCCGTCCTCGTCGTCGTCGCCGGTGATCGACACCGAATCCGGCGTGCTCGACGGATCGGCGGGGTCGCTGCACGCGTCCAACTCGTCACGATCGAAGAAGCCATCCTCATCGCGGTCCACGCCGATTCGTTCCTCTGTTGCGGCGGGGACGATCGTAAACGTTATCTCCGCGCCCGCATCCGCAGCGAGCCGAAGATCATCGACGCTGAGCGTCTCGGACGCGCGATCCGACTGGAACGTATCTGAACCAGTGTAGACATAGCCTCGCTGCGAACCGGCCTGAATGCCCTTTGCGACTATTCCGACGGCTCCACCGTCGGCGAGTGCCGTCGCTTGCCCCAGCGCGGCGATCAACCCCGCATCGACCCTGTTGGTGTCATCGACTGTCACTTGCATGCCAACCGCGGCGTGCGTGTCACTGCCGGGTGGACCCATCAGCTCAAGGAGATTGGTGGTGGACCCGGTGGGCAAATCAGATCCTGCGAACGCCAGCATGAACGCCACCATATCGGCGACGTCCTGATCGGAAGTCACCGCGAAGACCGGCTCGGAAACAAAACGCGCCAGCGAGTCGACGCTTCCGTCGTGCAGAAACCCGAAGCCCGCCGCATTCGACGTTTGCGTCATTTCCAAGCCGACCTTTTCGTACATGTTTCGCAGTTGTGGCACCTTAATGCTGACGTTGGTCGACCCGTCGATGCTAACCACGGTGTGATGCGATTCGCCGTCAGGACCGAGTGGCAACGGCACGATGCTGCCGCCGACGAACGCGAGATTCGTGCCGACTCCGGTCGGCAGCGTGTGGCAGGTGACGCAGTTCACGCCGTCCAAGAGGCCCGTGCGATAACGATTAAGTCCATTCACCGCGTTGCCGTTCGGCAGCGGTTGCCCAGCCGGTCCGAATCGCCCGGTCGTGAAATGGCCACTGAGCTCCAGATCGCTGGGCAGTCCGTTGCCGAAGTTGCGAAACGGATTGGGCGGAAACGTAATCGTGGCGAGAAAGGCCTCGAATTCCTGCATTTCCGCGTTTGTGGGCGTCTCGTCGTCGCCCATCAAACCGGCGAACGCACCTTGGAATTCCTCGATGCCGTTGCGGTCGCCGCGCCAGTGGTGTGGCTCCTTGCCGATGATGTCCTGAAGCGTTTGCGTCGTCATCGGCCCCTTCATCGGGTGCCAATCCTCACACCCAGGCGCACCGATTAGGAACCCGGCTCCGAAGTTGCAATTCTGGTTGAAGGATCGCATCTCACCCGCCGGATCGCCCAAATCCCACGCCAACCGGTCCATCCGAGAGTCGACATGACAGGAAGCGCAGGCGACTTGGCCGAGGCCTGAGTTCTTGTGCGTGTCGTAGAGGTGTTTGCGCCCGATCTTGATCGCGATTGGTGTAGGGTCAAAGAGTGACACTCGGCCCACTTCGGATTCTGAAACCGTATCGATCACCGAGAGCGAAGCCTCGAATCGGTTGAGCACGTAGAGGCGGTTGTTGGCTTCGTGCAGCGCGACGCCGGTGGGGCCTTCGCCCACTTCGATCGTCGACGTCAGGCCTGCGCGGGCGCCGGTTGCGTCAATCACGACGAGGTTGTTGGACCCCATGCCGGTAACATAGCCGCGCGTACCAGCGGCGTTCCAGACGAGTCCTCGCGGATCGCCGATGGACAAATCGCGCTGGTTCTGCGGAATCGTCGAGGTCGCGTAGGTCAGGTGCGGGTTGAGATCCACCACCGTCGACGGACCGCCCGGCGCTGAATCGATCAGTGCGATGTTCACGCGAAGGAAACGCCCGTTCAGCACCGGTTCGAATCGGATGTGGTTGGTCGCGTCCGTTCCGACCACAGTCACACCACCGGTGGCTGGGTTGACCGCGACGGCCAT
>JAJDDU010000040.1 GCA_029260155.1 Phycisphaerae bacterium
CCTGAGACCTCCGGGTCATCGGCGTCCTGATCCGCGGCGCGCAGGTCATGAAACAGCGCGAGCGCGCGGGCGGCCTTGTCGGGCGTGCCAACGTCGATCAGGCATGAGAAATGGGTGAAGTAATCCGCCATGGGAACCTCCTGAGATTGAGAAACCCGGGCCTTGGGGCCGGGCCCTGGATTGGGATGAAGGGTTGGTTGGAAGCGATCAGCCGGTCGGATTGTCGCCCGATGCCTGCCGCGCGGCATGCGCGCAGAGCATCTGCCGGTAGAAGCGCTTGCGCGCCGTCCGGAAGCTGCGCACGGCGCGCGTGTCGGGGTGCAGCGCTCGGACCGCCGCGCGCAGAACTGTCTGGGGCGATGCCGTCGGCGGCAGACCGAGGCGCAAGTATGCGGGATCAGTCATGTCAGCTGACCTCGACCACGGGCGAGGCGAGATGCGGATCGACCTGCGCCTCGATCCGCTCGGACCGGCCCATCCAGGGTTCGGGCCTGATGGCCTTCACCCAATCGGCAAAGCCCGGGATGAAGCCGAGATCCTCTTTCACATGTTGTTCGCCAACCCATCGGGTCGGGATGATGCGCCCGGTCGAGAGCGTGAGGGTCTGGCCGAAGATCGTCTCGGCCATGAATATGCCCTCGGCATGTTATCTGGACAGTCAATCTGTCTCTTCGGGAAAAAGCCCTGCCATTTTTGGGGTTTTCCTGAGTGGCATCGGTGAGACAGTTCATGGGGGCTCCCTCTCTATCTTATCCCTGTTTCACCCCCACCCAGCTCACCTCTTCCTCTCCCTGATCATGACTTCAGATGCCGCCCTGGAACGGCGGCCTGAACGGCAGGACTTTCGGGTCAGCCCGCGCGATCCGCTCTTCAAGAACCGCGATCAGGCGGCGTTGTTCTTCACCCTTCAGCGCGAGTACCTGGATTTGTTGCGCCAGGGTTTTGACGGTCACGCGCAGCTCGGCCAGCTCGCCGCCGCGTGCGGCCCTCAGCTCGGCTTCGAGTTCGCGGATACGGGCCTTCAATCCCGCGACTGATCCCGACCGGAACCGCGCCTCCGCAGCACGAAATTCCGCAAGAACGGCAGTGGCCCGGTTGGCTGTGGCGCGGCTGACGCCGGCCTCGCGCGCGAGATTGGCGACGCTGAGGCGCCCGTCGGTATGCTCTGAGGCTCCTTCGAGCAGCCGCTTCATGGCGGCGCGCAAGGCGTCTTCGGTCTTCTGACTGACGGGCCGTGTCATACCTTTGGGTCCTCCAAGTGCGCGATCAGTCCGCGCTTTCGATCATTGTCCTGCGCGATTGCGACCTTCTGAAATGCCGACAGGGTGTTGCCCTGCAGGAGGCGCTCGCCCTCCTCGATCGAGGCCCGCCAGGGCGCGACATGGCGCGTGGTCAGGCAGGAATTGGGGCAGCGGTCAGGGCTGCAACGCGAAATCACCGGGGCCTCCGGCTTGTCGTCCGGTCGCAGGCAAAGGGCGCTGGCGGGATCGAAGAAGCAATCGTTCAGAAATCCGACATGCAGCGTCTTTCCAAGATGCGACAGCATCGTTCGCAAACGTTTCTGATCGACGATACGACCGGGCAGATCACCGAAGGTGTCCCGGACGTGGTCGAACTCCTGCTTGAGACGGGACGATGCCGGTCCGCCGGGCTCATCGCCCAGCAGGTAAGCTTCATAATACGCGACGATATCGTCC
Source organism: Phycisphaerae bacterium (assembly GCA_029260155.1). Lineage (GTDB taxonomy): Bacteria > Planctomycetota > Phycisphaerae > UBA1845 > UBA1845 > OFTM285. Next base: position 1,698 of record JAJDDU010000040.1, read on the forward strand.
AATTGGCCAAGCGCCCGTTCCTGCTCGACCGCTCGGCGAAAATCTCCGTGCGGCGCGCCGGCATAGCCCTCAAACATCGCCACTGACGCATGCTTGTACTGGATCTTCCCGGCGATCACCCCGAAGGGGCGGTTCGCGATGTACCATGCGATGGTACGCCGGAATTGCCGGGTGCTGAAATGCCAAGGGCGCCCGTCGACATGTGGAATGGCCGGCGGGTTCGCGACCCGAGCATCCAGACCGTCGCGAAAAATATTGATGATCGGCGCCGCTTGCGCGGCGAGGTAATCCGCAGTCCAGTCCCAAGGCTTCAACGAGACCCAGAGGGATTGAAGATCACGGTGGTTGCGCGCACGACACGACAAGGCGTCCATGGCCTCGACTGCACGGGCGACAGGCGCGATGGTGATCCAGTCGGCGGAAACGCCCGCCGCTTCGCGATGCTTGTAGACGGTGCTGCGTACGCGATAACGCTCGATCAGGTTGTCGGCACTGCGTTCGACCGAAACGCAGCCCGGCTCCATGTCCTGCAACTCGCTGTCGCGCATTCCCGTCAGATAGGCACAGACGATGTAGCAGGCCGCCTGCAGCATTTGTTCTTCATGCGGCAAGCTGTCCGTGTCGAAACGCTCCCGCCAGGGCAGGCCGGTATCGGGATCGAGGCTGACCGGGGTATCCATGCCGCCGACCTCGGTTCCCATCTCGTCCGCCATCTGGTCCAGCATCCTCACGGTCGCGGTGGAATTGCTGAGATTCCGCGTTTGGGGACAGCCGATCTGAAGGCACATCAGCCTGAAATTGTAGGCGTTGCCTTTTCTGGCATCGGGGACGCCGCGGGTGGTATTTGGACGACGCTCCCAAAGCGGCACACCGCGCCCTTCCGCCCGGCGGGTCTCGAGCCAGGCGCGGAGGCGGTAGCGATACCGTTCGTGGCGTTCCTGACGCGCATCCTCAGCGATGATCCGGGCAGAGCGCGCTTCAAGACGATCCAGTTCTTCGCGCGCGGCGAGGATATCCGGGGCGTAGACATCAACATATCGCATCGACCAGTGAAGCAACGCGCCGATGACCGGCTCGGGGATCCGCGGCGTGGTGTTCTCCACACTCGTCGGACTCCGGCCGCTGACATTGCTCGCCGTGCGCCCGCCCCAGGGCAGGAAGGAAATGCCGCCGCCAGTCACCCATGGCCCGAAATGATGGAGGTCGATGGGAACATCGATATAGAGGCGCACCTGTTGCGATGAGCGCGCCGGGTCTGCCCTCAGATGCGCCAGATACGCGTCCAGCACCCGCTGATCGACGCGCTCCAGATCGACGCAACCTGTGCGATCAAGCAGGAACTCTCCGAAATGGCGCACGAAAAGCAATGTGCCTTTGGCGGTCGAGGGGCCGCAAGGCCCCCGGTAGCTGCGAAGCGGCGCCCGAAGACGGGCCAGCATGTACTCCTTTGCGAGCCGTCGAAGCGCAGGATCCTCGATGACGCTGAAGTCCACGCGAAACGCGGCCGGACGCGCGTTGGCGCGAAACATCGCAGGGCTGAGATCCCAGACATCGTCCCCGAAACGGGACAGCGTCGACCGCTCCGATCCCGGTCTGAGCGGTCTACCTGCGAGGACGTCGGTGTCGTCGGCATGGATTGCCGATGGCAGCGATGGCTTTGCCGTCGTTATGGCCGGTTTTGCTCTCATGCCAGACCCGCCTCCGGAGGAAGGTAGATCTGTGCCGGCTGGTGGGCGACGAGTGCCCGCGCGGCGTCGAGATCGGTCTCGGAAAACTGCGGCAATATCTGCGCGGCAATCCTGTGGTGGGCCCGCCCAAACTTCGCCTGCCAATCAGCTTCCGACAGAGCCTTGCGCTGGCTCACGACAAAATCCAGAAACGCCAGCAGCGCAGGAAGCTTGCGGATGGTGATGACGCCATTGCGGCATTCGAGACAGCCCCAGAACGGCACCGGGCAGGCCTCGCCCGAGTTGGCGAACGGGCTGCTGTAGAAGCCGGAACAGCTTGCCAGCCACACATCCTGTTCGCCTGCCAGCAATGCCGGAACATCGGTCGCCATGCCCCCCGGAAAGCCGAGCTGTGCCGAAGACGGAGCTGCCGAGACATTGGCCTCGGCCTCCGGGGTCAACACGGTGGGCCGCAACGCATCTTCGACAGCGTCCATCAGCGCCTCGGCGACGGTGGCTTCATGGATCGGCCGCAATGCCGGAATGTCCCCATAGTGGTTCGCGGCGACTTCGACGGTATGCCCGACCGCAAACCGGCGCAGCTGACCGCCGGTCTTGCGATACCACGCAGCCTTGTGGGTCTTGCGCAAACGCGAGAGGCAGAGCTTCAATGGCTTCCCATCATCATCCTGCAACCCGTGGCGTTTGACCCAGACCTGTCTGGCCGACTGCATCGGCCGTACGACATCGGTCAGGCGGCCACGGCAGTAATACGTGAAAAGCTGTTCGCTCCCGAGATGACCGCGTGCCGTCGCGGTCCACTGAATTGCGAGGCGCAGCAGGCCGCCCGGGGTGCCTGACCCTCCGTCCCGAACCCGCAGCCGCTTCCACTCGGCATGACGGGCGCGGCGCTTGCAATACTCGATCTCGACATAGCCGCTGGAAGGGTTTTTGAGACAATCGGCGCGCAAGGTTTTGATTGCCTCGATCTCGAGACCGGTCTCCAGCGACAGCAGGACGAACAGAGCAATCAGATCGCCGAGGAGCAGATGCCGCGTGCCATGCATCCTGTCGCTCAGCCCCTCATTCGAAATCCCCGCATAGTTCCGGGCCCCGTAGAGTTGACGAAAAAGGTCGTTCTTGACGGTAATGAAACCGACACGGTCGATCTCCGCGAAGGCGTCCATCTCCAACCGGTCGATGCGTGTCTCGCACTCCCGTTCAAGCGCCGGACGGAATCGCTGCACGATCGCTGCAACATCGGCACGCGCGGCCGCCTTCAAGGCCACCCGGACACTGTCGCTGTAGGCATCGCGCGGGCGCGGTGGAACGCCCGGGCGCGTGCTGACATAGAACAATCGGCGGGAAGCCTCTTCGGAAAGGCAGCCTGGTTCTCCCGCATCCGCCAACCGCAGCAGCATCACCACATCTCCCATCTGGTGACGGCGATGATTGGGATGCTGTCCGCGCTCATCCATCCAGGCGTCGAAGCCTTCGATGGTAGCAACATCCATCTCGGCAAGCGCCTGTACGGATGAGCCTGTCGCATCGAGATAGCGCCAGAACCGATGGATGGCTTCGGCCAATGACATGGCGGTGCGCACGGTGCCGGCGGGGCCACCGACCTGGCACGCCTGCCAGAGTGCCTGCGTGAAGGAGCGCGCAAGCGAATTGCGACCCGGCAAACGCGTCAGGTCCATCGTCGCAGTCCGCCCGGCCAGGGAAACCTCGAAACAACGCGCGGCGATGGCAATAGCGGCGGCGGGGCCGGGGTCGGGAAGATGATCAGGAAAGCTCGCGCGTCGCCCTGGGCGGGGCTGTGAGACGCCGGATCTGCCGGTCATTGATCGTCCGCCATGAGTTCATCGGTCCAGCGATCCGCCGCCGCATCAACGAGTTCCTGCGCCTCGGCAAGGCTGTCGAGATAGATGTAGGTGCTGGTGATGTTCGCGTGGCCGAGCAGGTGCTGGAGATGGCGGAGCGGATCGCCAA
>JAJDDU010000391.1 GCA_029260155.1 Phycisphaerae bacterium
TCATGGCGTTGTTCGATGACACGCATTGGCGGGTGAGACGGGCGTCATGGGCACGGATCCGGGCGCCAGAGCCATGAATCGAGAAGGGCCCGCTTCACGCCCAAAAACTCTTTTGACTCGACCGGCCTTTGGCCTTGGCTCGTCGCCATCGACTCAAAGAGCTTTCCCCTCCGGGTCGGCTACGGGCCTGACTGTTTCGACGTTCGGTTCGTCTGTTTCCTGGGGTGGCCCTCGATACGGCGTAGGAGGGCCACCTTGAAAGGGGCCTGACATGGAGGTGAAAGCGTGTATTGGGATCTTGCGAAGTACCAGGATTGGTATCTGAGGCAACTGAAGGAGCAGCTGGTCGACAACACACTTGAGGAGATCGCGGCGGCGATTGACGACGCACGGCGCGTGGGCGAGCCGAGCGTGGCGCGGATTCGCGTGGTCCGCGACTGTCCGGACGAGATTGTGTACCCGTTCTTGTGCGATGTGTGCGGATGGAGCGCGTTTGTATTCAGCGATTCGATCACGTCGTGTCAGCGGTGTGCGAGCGGTCGCCGTGTTCAGCGTGGGGAGTTTCGAGGGACGCCGTTTGTCGGGCGTGGGATGCCCGGTCCTTATGCGGGGTGGCGACGATGAACGGCCACCAAGCGACGAAGCTCGCCGATGACGCGCTGGGGAAGCTCGCGGTGGCGATCGATCGTGGTGAGAGTGGGCAGCTCAAGGCGTACCTGGCAGTTATGGCGCGGTTTCACCGGTACAGTGTCTCGAACCTGCTCTTGATTTCTGCGCAGCGGCCTGATGCATCTCGGGTGGCTGGCTTTGGCGCGTGGAAGAAGCTGGGGCGGTTTGTGAAGAAGGGTGAGAAGGGCATCGCGATCATTGCGCCGATCGTGACGCGCCGAGGTGCCGGCGTTCAGCGCGATGACGATGAGGAGCGGGTCGTTCGTTTCAAGGCGGTTCATGTGTTCGACATCAGCCAGACCGAAGGCGAGCCGCTCGTTGCGCCCGCTTGCGTGGGTGGCGATCCGCGTGGCTGTACTGGGCGAATCAAGGCGTTGCTGTCGGCGAAGGGCATCGAACTCGAGTATTCCGACCAGCTCGGCAGCGCAGCCGGCGCGTCGTGCGGGGGTAAGATCCTCCTTCGTCCTGGCCTATCCTCGGCGGAGGAGTTTTCAGTCTTGGTGCATGAACTCGCGCATGAGATGCTCCACGGCGGCGATGATCGGTCGAGTAAGTTGGTGCGAGAGACTGAGGCTGAAACCGTTGCGTATGTCGTGTGCGAGTCCGTCGGGCTGGACACGAACACGGCTTCGAGTGATTACATCGGGCTGTACGGCGGTGACCGTGCGACACTCACGGCGTCGCTGGGCCGAATCCAGCGTGCGGCTGTTACCATCATCGACAGCATTTCAGAGAGCCGTGACAACGCGACCCCGGCTGCGCCAAGGGGCGGGCGGGGCGATCCTGCCCGGGGGTCCCGCGGTGGTCGGCGCAGCGTTTCTAATAGTGGTGCTGGCAGAGCCTGAGTTCGATTCGCTCTTCGCCATTGATATGGTCTGCGATCCAGCGAGCGATTTTTTCGTGCGCGTCCGTGTTGGTTGCGGCGATGATGATCGTGTCGAAGCCGGCGTCCAGGCATTTCCTGATGTTGGCGGGAACGTCTGATCGCCCGGTTTCGATTTCTACGGCGATGCGCTCGTCGTTTCTGCTGGCGACGATGTCTACGGCGCCGCTATCGGCGATCTGGAATTCGTGCGTGATGCTGTACCCCTGGTCGTCGAGCGCGTTGGAAATCCGGTGTCGCCAGTACTCGTGCTCGATGCCGCCACGAGACAGGTAGCCGAACGTTTCGACGCCGGCGTTTTCCAGCGCTTGCTTGCCCGGCTTGGTCAGGGCGAGCAGCACCGTTCTTCCGGATCCGGTGGATACGTCGACCGGTGTGATGAGGCCGAGGCGGACGAGCGCGTTTCTGATCGCGTGTGTTTTTCTCCTGCTCAGGTTGAGTTCCTTGGAACGTTGTACGATTCCCGATTCAGGATGTCGCAGACAATCCGTTAGGAACGTGAGTTCCGTGGAATTGGGGATTGTACCGTTGGAAGAGTTTGGTCTTTCTTCCGGCGGTGGAACCGCTGGGATCTCGGGTGAACGCGCTGTTGCGTCCCTGGGTATGTCGGTATTTCCGAAATCTCGGCGGTAGCGCTCGGAAATCATCAGATCGGTGATTGCCCCCTTCCGTATGTGGATCTGGGGTATTTTCAGGAGGAACGGTCGTTGGTGTCGGTCTTGCAGTTTGACGATGGCTTGGCCGACCTTGAGTTCGCCGACCTTGGCGGCGTCCTCTCGTTCGAGAAGGTTGTAGGTAGCGGCGGTGCTGATGTCCGCTCGGGTCTTGAGGTTCATCGTGATGGTGCAGTACGTGTTGCCCAGCGCCGTGCGCGCGATGAGTGAGGGGTGCTGGTCGATCAGGATGATGCCGGTGTTGAGCTCGCGGATTTCGCGCAGGATCATGTCGGTGACGGTCTCTGCGCCGTCGTGAGCGCGGAGCACGTGGTGGGCTTCCTCCAGAATGATGCAGTGCTTGAACTCCTCCCTGGTGGGTTGGCCCATTCGGTAGTGGTGGATTCCCAAGAGGAAGGCGTCGATGAAGAACGCCTTTTCGGCGCCTTCGAGCGCGTCGAGTTCGAGCACGACGTTCTTGGTCACGAGCTCGGCGAGCGGAAGCTGCTGTTGGCTGTTGACGACACGCCCCATTTGGCCGAAGCAGAGCGATCGCACGGCGCGCAGCGTTGATGCCATCCAGTTGGCGGCGCGTCCCTTCGTCGGGTGTTCGTCCAACCAGCGGAGCACGTCCTTCATGATGGGAAACCGCTCGACGTCTCCTTTATAGACGCCGGCGGCGGAGTAGACCGCGTCGATTGCCTGCTGCAGAAGCGAGATGACTCCGTCGCCGCAGAAGTATGCCTTGGCGATGATGTTGACCACGAGCTTGAGATGCACTTGTGGCTCGACGCCCGGCGGCGGGATGAGCGGGTTGAATTGGATGGGCGCGATGGACCGTCCGACGGTGAATACGTTTATGGGTTTGTCGGTGAGGCTTAGAAGGTCGCGGTAGTTTCTCTTCCAGTCGAAGATGAGAAACGGCACCTCGGATTTGAGCAGTTGCCCGATGACCTGGAAGATCGTGTTGGTCTTGCCGCTGCCGGAGCGCCCGAACACGGCGGTGTGTTGGATCATCTCCTCGCGACGCAGCCCGAACGGGTGCAGGACGCGGTCATTGTACACGACGTCGCCTACGATGAACTCGCCCTGGGCGGCGGACGCGTCTGGGGGCGGTAGCAGGATCCTTGTTTCGTTGATTCGTTCGTCTGTCATCCGCGCATACGTGAGTCGAAGCATGGTCTCGATTTCGCGGCGCCCGTCCGCGTCTTCGGCGAGGTCGGCGAGGCGCAATCGTTCGAGCTTCTCTCCCATGAGCGGGCGGAGTTTTGCAAAGAGTTCTTCGGCTTCCATCGTCGTGGTTATTGCTGGCGTGGTTGTCTTGTGTTGTCGCTGATCATCTCGTGCGTGCGCGCCGCGCTTCGATAGTCGGTGAGCGCGACAAGTAGTCTGTCCTTGAGTCGGGCGATGTCTCGCCAGGCGTCGACCTCTTCTGATCGCCGCTGGTCTTCGAGCCGGTGAAGTTGGGATTCCAGCGGATCGCCGCCGGGGGGCGCATAGTCGGGCCAGCCGTTTATGCGCTGCTTGATCTGGTTTCCGATGTCGACTTCTTGGTACAGGATGCGGTTGAGGTTTTCCTTCTTGATTTCCTGTCGTTGTGTGATCGCGTAAACGATCGCTCCAACGGCCATTCTTGCCAGGGAGGATTTTTCTCCCAGGATGGCTTCGCCGGGATCGTCCTTGCTGAACGAGCCGCACACCTTTTCGAGAGTCCACGAGTCCTCAACGCCAATCAGGTCGGAGAGGTCGCTGCTTGGGTTCGGTGTGCTCTGCTTGGTGGCGTGCTGTTCCGCTTGCGGTGCGGGTACGATGTACTTCGCGCTGGGGCGGATTCCGTACCGATACGTGAATGGGTCTTTGGGTGTCATTGGTCATCACCGGGTTGTTGTTATGGCTGAGTAGTAACCGTGAATCGGGCGGTGCATAAAAAGCTTTCGGTTTTGGATCGGCCAGCGCGCGAGAACGACCAAATCGTCCCCAGCATCCCCCACAACAGCGAGGGGATGCATGAGAACGAACATGATCCAACACAAAGGTTTATAAACCGCCCGCCGTTCACCACTGCAAGATGGAAACAAACAACAACAGCAACGAAGACACCGAATGGAAAAAAGTCAAAGCAGCGATTCTGCGAATCGACCACTCCACGCGCGAGATCAACCAAAAGCTCACCCACCTGATCGAACGCGAGCGGCCCTACGCGCCAAGCGACGGCGACGCGTACTGAACCATCCCGACAATGTCGAAAGATTCATATAGGCGCAGCGCCACAGGAAGTGACCATGGACGACCACCGAACCCGTGACGCGACCGATCACGACGAGCCACCGACCGGCCCCGGACGAATCGACGACCTTCGCCAAGCGCTCCGCTCAAGCATCAGCAGATTGCGACACCTGTGCGAAAACTGGCAACTCAACGTGCCCGGCAGCCACGAAATCGAAACAGAACAAGAAATCCCAATAGCGCTTGCGACGGCACGGGCGTACTACCGGCGACTCCTCGAAGCCACCATCGAAGAACACCAAGACGTGATACGCTGCGGCGGCGGGCAAATCGAAACGCGAAGACTCGGCCAAACACTCGACCAATACGACGAGTGGATGCAATCAGTAGGGCTTGCGCGACCCTGATTGGCTGCGACGATAACCCGCGCACAACCGCCGATACCGCTGAAACAGCGTCTTACGCACGCCGCCGACCAGGTACTCCGGCAACTCACGACCCAGCTGATGGCGGTACACGGGCAGCATGCTGATCCCATTGTCCGCGTACACGCCCGTCTTCTTCTCAATCATGCGGTCGTACTCCGGCACGCCGGCCAACCCGAAGTACTCAACGGCAACGGCAGCATCACGCAGCCAGAAATCCGGATACCACAACCGAGACTTGCCATGATCGTCGACAAGCGTGGCCCGTTCATACTCAAACGGAATCCCGTACGCATCGAGCACCGATGCGACCCGCCGTTCACCGTACGACTTGTACACGGGCGCGACAACGCGACGTTCGAGATCGCGCGCCATTCTATGCACGCCCACGCGCATTATTGCGCTGTTCCCCGGCGATACTGACGAGGCGGCGTTCGTATCGCTCCAGTTCCTCAAGAAGTCCAGACAAGCTCTGCTGCCGTCGGCTGGCGAGTCCCAGCCATCGCTGAGCGCGGTCGTGTTTTCCTACTTCAACGCAACGCTTTGCTCGAGCCACGCTACGCCTGACGCGATGCGTCAACGAAATTCCCCTGTGAGCCAATTGGTACACGCGCTCTTCTTCTTCAGCACGTGCCCACTCAAATCTCATTTGCCGGGACAGCCGAGGGCGATTCGAGCGGTCGGCACGTCGCAACCACCGACGCAGCCCCTGGTAGTCGCGTTCGTCGGCGCCCTCAAGCCGCTTCGCCATATTTTCGATTCGCTTCAACCGACGACTGAGATCCGTTTCCACACGATCGATCTGCGACAGCGCGACGTTCACAGATTGCCTCACGGCCTCGCGCGGCAGCGGCCGCCGCAATTGATAACGAGCGCGGGCGAGCTGTCGGGCAAGCCACGAATCTCGGTCACCAGCAGTCACCGTTTGGGAGGTCAACATGTCAATCTTTCGCCCGGCACGGCGACGATCGGACAGTACGACCTTCCCATCGAACGAAGCCAACCGAGAATCGCGGTCAACACCGGGAATTCCGACGATCAACCGGATGACAAGAATCACCCCCAGCCAGAACAGAATCGTGCCAACAGACGCCGGTAAAGGGACGCCCGCGGCGCGGAGGGAGTGCCAGGCAATGGCCCCACCAAACGCTACGGCGACGACCAGGGCGGTCGCCGGATCGACCTCTCGCCCCCGAAGCATCCACGCCGCGATCAAGACCACAATAAGAACGAGCAGTCCGAGGGGCAACCAAGCCAGATCCAGCAGAGAGAGCCCCCAGCGAGCCATTCCCAAGGTCAACGAAACCGCAAGCGACGCGCCAACGGTGATCGACAACAGATTGCCAGCACGCCCCACAAACCGGCGGCCCAACGTCGCCTTGGCCACCGCGATGAAAATGACAAGAGAGAGCAAGAACTCGATCGCCACGTGGTAGGCGAGATAAGACGAAACGGCATGCTCAGCGGGCCACATGCGCGCGACGAAGGCGGCGATCAGTGGGACCGCCCTCTCGCTCCCTCTGCCACCGCTGAGTCTCCCAGATTGAAGTTGATGAAGATCACGTCCTGGATCTTGGAGATGACATCTTCGGGCAGATCAAGCACGATTTCGCGCGTACGGCCGTACCGTCCGCGGGAGATGACCCTCGCCCGAATGAGCGAGTACATGTCCAACTCAGTCAACAGATCAGCAAACGCGCGTCCACTGATCGGCTGCATTCGACAGCGAGCACAAAACGACTTGTACGCGTCGTACGCCTGCCCCGTCCCCACAGGTCCCTTACGCTGCCGGTCGGCATCGATGGCCGCAATCATTGCGGCCTG
>JAJDDU010000392.1 GCA_029260155.1 Phycisphaerae bacterium
CCATGATCGCAGCCGCAAGCGGCGGGCCATCGGGCAATCGCACCACGTGGACGCCAGTATTGTCGGAGGTAGTCACGGACATCGCGCGGCGGAGTATACCAGATAGTCGCGTTCTTGCGTGACGGCGTAACCAAAGCTGCGTAGGTCAGGTCCGATAGCAACGGCACGACGGCGTGATCGCCGCAATATCACATGCAAATGCATGATTCTGACATATTGAGGGGCCTCGGCGTGGAACTTGTACGTGCTTGATCATACAATTCTGGGCGATTCCTGTTGTGAGAGCTGGATACTCCGGTAGGATGAACGGTCACTATGATTCAAGAAACGAACATGGATCCGGTTTCACCGGAACACAATTCAACTGAGAGTCGAATCGCGAAGGTAGGAACGAGCCTCAGCGATGCTTTGCGCGCCGTCCTCGCCGCCCTGCCGAACAGCCCGATGCGTGCCGTCGAGCTGTCGAGCTTCTTGGGGATCGACAAAACCCTCTCTGTTCGTTTGGTGGGCGCGCTGAAGAAACAGGATCCGCTGGCGGTCTGCCACAGCGTTCCCGGGCCACGCGGGCTTCGCAATTTGTTGAGCGTGTCGCGCGGCAGGGGCGTGCCCGAGAAACTGATCGCAAAAGGCGAAACGGCTGTGTCCCGGTTCGAGCAGATCGTGCGGGAGCTGGGCGGGTCGCGTTCGGCGTTCAACACGATCATCAGCAGCCTCTTGCCCGATGTTCGCGAGCGAATCGAACGGAGCAACAAGAAGGCCGCGTTCGACGCGATGTCCAACCTTCTGGGCTATCAGGTCGGTACGAGCTTCATCGCATGCATGATTCAACCATCGGAAGCGGGGGTCACTTGCGACTCAGTCTGCTTTACCGGGAAAGTGGCCATGCGGCATCTAACGCCGCGTGTTGCACGCATGATATGGGCACAAAAATGCACCGTCCCCTCGTGGGACGCGCCGGCAGTCAGCGGCAACCTCGATCGTACGCCCGTCGGCACTGATCAGGTCCCGGTGATCAAGGAGTTCTGCACGCAACCGCTCCCGAGTTTCAAGCTGTATCAGCACGGGGGGTCGAATTACATCGCGGTGGCCGGCGACGAGGTACCGTCGTGCGAGCCCGTCAATCTGTTCATCGGATCCTACACACCGGGGACGTTCTTGCGCTACCGAACGCGCGAATGCGGTACGGAGTTTGTGAGTCTCACGCCGGCTGAGCCTGCGAAGGTGGCCTTTGTTGATGTATTCTTGCACGAGGACGTGTGGTCGGATGTTGCGCCGCGGCTGGAGGTGTATCGCACTGGCCCGCGTGGCAATCTCGACGAACCGGACGAGCGATCATTCGATCGGATTGACATGCTCGAATCCGTTCGCCTGCTCGGCAACGGCACGGACCGAATCCACACAAACGACGTCGAGAATTACGCATCGATGGTCAGACGCGTGTTCGAGCGAGTTGGCTGGAACGGCGATCGGTTCCGCGTTTTCCGAGCGCGCGTCGAGTTCCCTCTACTGCACTGTCAAATCATGCTCAAGTTCGAGCTTCCCGAGCGCGAAAGACAGTAATCTCCACAACCTTGGGAGCGATCACTGCGACGACATCGCGTTGCGCGGGGGGCTTGCGCCTTCGGGTGATCGAACACTCTTGGCGTAAAAAGCGAAAGCGCCGGCTAGCAGAGCCAGCCGGCGCTTTCCGGAGGGGAAAAGCGTTCGTTTTAAGCGGGACGACGCCAGTAGCCCGCAGGCCACCAGCACTCTCACCGCAGTAGAATTCGCTTCATCAGATGCCCATAATACATGATCCTGAAATCGCCGCAACCTGATAATGCGATTATCGAGCGCAGGGTTTTCCCTAGTGGCACGAAAATAAAGCCTCAGTCGAATGCCAGGCTCTTTCCCCGGGGGCTTGTCACGTCACGCCTTGGCCTGCGACGGCGCGAGCGGGCGCGGTTCGAGCGGGATGTTGGACCGATAATTCCTGCCAGAACAATAAGTTAACTTACTTCGTATGGAAGCTGATGCGCGTGGCTCAGATTCAGAAAAAGGGCAAAACGCTCGGACTTGCAGCGTGAGAGCGCCGGCCTGATCGCCGTTCCGTACAGATGTTCCTGCGCTCGGCGAACTGGGATGAGCGGCGGATGATCGATCGGTTTCAGAAGATCGTGGTGCATGATCACAACCATCCTCTTGCCATCGGCTTGAGCAATGAAACTGGGTTGGCCAAGAAGGAGACGAACCCGGCGTGCGTCAAACGTCAGTCCTGACGAATCTTGGCGGCAGCTAATCGCGGCCAGCCGGCGTGCCGATAAGCAAGGGTGCGTCCTCACGCAAGAGACGGCGGCCTCTGGGTGCGGACGCCGTCATCGGACCCAGGTGCCGCCTGTGTCGAAGACCCTTGGAGATCACATCATGTGTTCTGGCACATTCGCCACCAGCTTATCCGTTGCGTGTACTGTGGCTATTGGTGCGGCGTTAGCCTCCGCCGAGCCGCTCTACGTCGTTGATTCTGCGAATCAGCTGGTCGCCGTCGACGTTTCGACCGGCGAAGTGGAACTCGTGTCGAGCACGGGCGGACAGTTCACCGACATCGCGTTCGGTCCGGACGACGAGCTCTTCGGGATCACGTCGCGGTACCTGTACCAGATCGACCCAGACTCGGGATGGAGCGATCTGATCGGTGCGCACGGTTTCGGTGAACCCGGCAACGCGCGAGGCATCGACGCCTTGACATTTGGACCGGACGGCACGTTGTTCGGGGCAGGCAACAACGTCTTGATCGCCATCGATACGCAGACGGGGCAGGGAACCTTGTTGGGGGGTCTTTCGGGCTACCAGTCCGCCGGCGACATGGTGGCCGATAACGACGGAGGTCTTTTCCTGACCACGGATGTCGGAATGCTGGTTGAGGTGAGGGCGGACGGTTCCGGGGCGAGCGCCGTGGGCAATCTGCCGTACGACGACATCTTTGCCTTCGCTGGGAACGCGGAGGGCGAGCTATTCGGTGTCCGTGCGACCGGCGAGATCGTCTCGATCGACGTCATCACGGGTGAGGCCACCGTCCTCGGCGAGTGGTCTGCGGACTTCAACATCGGCTACCCGTGGGGCGGGGCATTCCCCGGCCAGTTCGTCCCTGAGCCTACCTCGCTAACGTTGTGCCTCACTGGAACGCTTCTGTGTCTGCGTCGCCGCCGCAGCGTCGGCTGACGTCGCTTGATCTTGCCGTTCTCAATGACGCCGTCCGACTGGGAACGACCAACAACCGCGACACGCATCGCAATCTGTAACCTTGCTTCTATCGTGGCTTTGCGCGTTCCTGACCGGGAAGCGTTGGGTTCCCTATCTGGACGCTGGCGATTCGCCAACGTGGCGATCTTGCCGTGGGCGGTCACCGGCATACTATGCTATTGCGTCGACCCTGGATTGGGGCACCGTACGTTGAAGGAGGTAGTGATGCGCGATGGGCTGGATGTCGTCCGTGAGGGTGACTGCATCAAGGGGATGGAAGGTATCGAGGAAGGCTCTGTTGATCTGGTCTTCGCCGATCCTCCGTTCAACATCGGGTACAAATACGACGTCTACGACGACCGCCGCGCTGCCGACGACTACCTCGAATGGTCGCACCAGTGGATCGACGGCGTTAAGCGGATCCTCAAGCCGAACGGTACGTTCTGGTTGGCGATCGGCGACGAGTTCGCGGCTGAGCTCAAAGTGCTCTGCACGCGAGACATCGGTCTTCACTGCCGGAACTGGGTCGTGTGGTTTTACACGTTTGGCGTTCACTGCAAGCACAAATTCACGCGCAGCCACGCGCACCTGTTCTACTTTGTTAAGGATCCTAAGGCGTTCACGTTTAACTCGCTCGACGTGCGCGTGCCGTCTGCGCGCGAACTCGTGTACGGGGACAAGCGCGCCGACAAAGCCGGGCGCGTTCCCGACGATACCTGGATGATGTCGCCGGTCTTGCCGGAGGAGGTTCCCACGCGCGACGGATTCGTCCTTCGCCCGCAGGACATTCCCGAGAGATTCCCCGGCGATAGCGACACTTGGTTTTACTCGCGCGTGGCTGGCACGTTCGCGGAGCGCCGCGGTTGGCATGGCTGCCAGATGCCGGAGCAGCTTCTCGGCCGCATCATCCGCGGCTGCTCCAACGAAGGCGACACGGTCGTCGACCCCTTCGGCGGCAGTGGAACCACGCTTGCGGTCGCCAAGAAGCTAGACCGACGCTTCCTCGGTTTCGAACTCTCCAAGGAATACACCGCCAGCATCAATGAACGCCTCGCCGACATCAACCCCGGTGACCCGCTCAGCGGCCCGGTGAACCCGGTGGAGAACTCCCCGAAAACAAACGAAGGCCGCCGCCTCAAGCGCTCCGCGAAGACAGCTCCGACTCCCCAATCGGTGCCATCCCTGTGGAGTGAGAACGACTGAGTACGATCGACCTGCGTTCGAGTCCCCCACCGCTGAAGCGATGGGCCACCCACTTGGGGTCACCCCGATCCTGTGGAGTCCGTGAGTTGGGTGAGTGCGGCGCTTAGGGTCGGGTGATCGGGTAGGCGCGCTAAGCCCTTGCGAAGAACCTCGACGGCTGCGCCATGTTTGGAGCCCTGAACCAATAGCCGTGCGAGGCTGAGATACGTTTCTGCGGCGAATGGCTCGTAGTCCAAGCTCTTGCGGTAGTGGACGGCTGCGTCGTCCGGCTTTTTCAACGCGACGTATAGCACTGCGAGGTTGCGGTAGGCGCGGTGGTCACCCGGGTTCAGGGCGGCGTATCGATCAAACGATGCGATGGCTTCGTCGATCTCGCCGCGGCGGGCTTGCACCGATGCCAGGTTGTACCATGCGGCGGTGTTTTGTGGATCGAGCTTGATGATTCGCTGGAAGCAGGCTGCCGCTTCGTCAAACCGGCCGGCTGCGTTCAGCGCTACTCCGCGATCGATCAAGATGCGTGGCCGGTCGGGATCGAGCGACAACGCCCGATCGATCGCGATCAAGGCGGCGGTGTGGTCGCCGGACACGATGAGTGCGGCGCCCAACGCTCGGTGATTGACGGCGGTGTCAGGGTCTGTCCCTACGGCGCGGCGGAGCAAGCGCAGGCCGTCGTCGATACGCCCCCGACGCACGAGACTCGACCCCCGCCGCGTTAGCGACGCGGCGTCCACGCCCTCGCTCAGGTATCGGTACACCAGTGGGTCGTCGCCGTCGATGACACGCGACGTCAGGAACTTTGCCCGTGCGGCGGCCAGCTCTGCCTCACGCTCCCGGCCTAGATGGCGGTAGACTCGACTCAGGGCGGCGCAGACTTCCTTGTACTCCGGCTCAATGGCTCGGGCGCGTTCGAGACGGGCGACAGCAGAATCAATGTCGCCGGCTAAATGGTCCAGCCGGGCGAGTCCCAAGAGCGCATGGGCGTTGTCGGCATCGAGCGTGATTACGGCTTCGTAGTGCGCGCGAGCGCCGGTGCGGTCTGCAAGCTGGACCATGGAGCGGGCCAGCCGCAGATGCCCTGCGATGAAACCCGGTTTGAGTTCGAGGACGCGATTCAGTGCCGCCACGACGGCTGAAAGGTCGCTGCCGGGCAGGGCATACGACAGGAGATGGGGCCAGCGGAAATCGCGTGTGTCGAGCGATTCGGCAGTTCTCAGACATAGCGACGCTTCGTCCGCAAAACCATGCGCGAGATAGACCATGCCAAGAAGACCCCATCGCTCGGCGGACTCGGGATCATCCTGAACGCCCGCGAGAATCGCTCGAATCTTGTCCGTTACCGGTTTCTGCGCGTGGGTCAGATCGGGTATCGGCGGCGTGAAGGTCAGGGGGCGTACGTCGGGAGATGCATGCGACGGGGCAACTACTTTCGACGTTCGACGTTCGAGTTCTGGCCTCGGACTTTCGACTTTCGACTTTCTGCTTTCGACCTTCCCTCCGCCTCTTTGAAGTTTCACGTATCGATCGACAGGTCCGCCGTCGAACACTTCGGTCGCGCCGTCGGGCCAAGTGATGGCGATGTTTTTTACCGTTGTCGCGGAACCGATGCCGAAATGAACGCGACTCTCTCGAGCGGACAGGTAGCTGGAGTCTGTCCGAACGGTGCCTCGAAAACGGCGCCCGCCGGCTTCGATTTCGATGGCTGCACCAATCGTCGGCGTGCGACTTCCCTGCGCGCAGGCTTCGACGATGAGCCAGTGCCCGCGTTTTGGCGCATCGTTGCGGTACAAGCGTGCCCGTCCGGCGCCGTTGGACACCAGTAAATCGAGGTCGCCGTCGCGGTCGATGTCGCCGATGGAGAGGCCGCGGCTGGTGTCAACGGTGGAGCCAAACGATCCGGCCCGAACGCCGAGAAGACCTTCGAACGTCGCGGTGCCGTCATTTATGAGGATCTGGTTCGGCTGTGCGTAGTCTTGCCAGAACGCGTCTAGATGTTGGGCGTGCGTCGGCGGGCCGCGCTTGACTCGGCCATTCGCGACGATCACGTCCAACGCGCCGTCGTGGTCGATGTCCATGATCGCCGTTCCGAAACCGGTGCGATCCATGCTCGATGCGCCCAAGCCCGCAATGGTCGTGCTGTCCTCGAAACCACCGGCGTCAGAGCCCTTGTAAAACGTGTTGCTCTCATTGCGCAAGTGCGTGCAGAACAGATCGAGGTGGCCGTCACGGTCGATGTCGCCGACTGCGACACCCATGCTGGCTTCGGCGCGACCCATTTCGTTGAGGGCGACGCCGAGGATCATGGCTTCATCGCGGAACGTGCCGTCGCCTTGATTGATCCAGAGGTGGTTGGCTTCGCCGTCGTTGGCCACGAAGATGTCTGTCGAGCCGTCCCCGTCGAAATCGTCGCAGACCACGCCAAGCCCACGGGCGCGAACCGCTCCGATTCCTGCGGTCACGGTGACATCGGTGAAGGTGCC
>JAJDDU010000393.1 GCA_029260155.1 Phycisphaerae bacterium
GGTTGCCCACCTCCGAATGCACACTTTCTGCGTACTGCTCGAAGATCCCGTCGTGACAGCGACCGCACGTTTCGGCAATGTGTCTCTCGTTTACAGTAGAGTCAGGGTCGGTATGTGGCAGTTCTCGGTGCGGGGTATGGCAGTCCGTACACGTCGCCGTGACCGTCAAGCCGCTGGACAGCAAGCCCTTGCCGTGGATGCTCATCGCGTAGTGTTCGATAATCTCCGATTCCGCGCCCAAATAGCGCCGCGCCGCCGGCGCGCCCTCCCGGTGACAGCGCCCGCACAGTGTCGGGATGTTGCGGCTGTACGTCGGCGACTCCCGCACGATGGCCTTGAGAAGTGCGGGGGCATCGTCAGGGGCTTCATGCTCGATGATACCATGCGATCCGTGGCAGTCGGTGCAGCCGGGCGCGTCCGGGTCACCCGCTGCCCGCAATCGTCCGTGGCGCCCGCGGTCGTAGTTCGCTACCTCTTCCTCATGGCATAACGCGCAATTCACCGGCTCGGTGAGCGTTTCGCAAGATCGCTCTTCCGACGGCGTCACACCGGAGTGACACTGAGCGCATGAGACCAACTCCCGACCGTGGATTGATCGCCCACACGCCTCTTCATCCACATACAATGAACGACCATCCGCCTCGGCCGTAATCGACGGTTCTGCGTGGCAGCGAAGGCAGTCGGCGTTGGCCATATGCGTGTCGTAAAACACTTTGCGGACTTCGTGCGGCGCGTGACACTCCACACAGATCGGCACGACACCCACGCCCTTTCGCTCCCACAACTCTCCGCCGATCACCTTGCGGTGGACTTCCTCGATCAACCCATGACACTGCATGCAGGTCGCGACGACGTTGTCCTTGTGAATCGAGGACTGCGGATCGGTGTGGGGCAGCACATTGTGACCCGTGTGGCAACTCGTGCAGACAGCCGTGACCACGAGCCCCTGCCGAAACAGCCCCTCGCCGTGGATGCTCTGCTTGTAACGCTGGACGATCTGGTCCTGTGGGATGTCGTGCGTGCGCTCGACCTCGGCGCCCTCGGCGTGACACTGCGCGCACATCTGCGCAATGTTGAACGGTGAGAGGGCGGATTCCCGATCCGACAGCGGCAATATGTAGTGGTCGCCGTGACAGTCCTGGCACCGCGGTGCGTCAGGGTTGCCCGCCTCAGCCAACTGCCCGTGCGTACTTTCCCAATACGCGGCGATGGCCTCATTGTCGTCGTCGTGACATTCGCTGCAGTCGACGCGATCCAGACCCTGGGCATGGGGATACTCGTCGACGCCGTCGAGTTCCGTGTGGCAGTCAATGCACGCCAGCGCGCTGTGAACGCTCCCGCCAAAGCGATCGGCGTCCACGTAGAGCACTACTTGGCGGCCGGCCCGCTCCAGGCTGAGCCCTTCCGTGGCGTGGCACGCCAAGCAATCGCTGTTCTCTTGCCCCAGACTAGGGGACGAGACAAGGCCCACGATTGCCGCGGCGGCGAAGGTGACGCCCTGCCAAGTATCACGCCAAAGTGTCGCGTTGCGCACCATCGGATGCACTCAGAATACCGCCGGCGGCGGCGTACTACGGCTCGCTCGGTTCCATTGACTCAGGCGACAACGCATGGACGATTTTTCTTGTCGCTTCCATGTTGTGGTAGGGGCCTGCCTCACGGAGCAGCTGGATGATTCGCTCGTTGGCCCCGTCGACGCGCGTCTCGGCGAATTCAATGAGACGGTCCGCTTCCTCTTGCCAGGATGCGAGCATTCCTTCAAAACGTTCCTCATCATCGTGACAATCCATGCACATCGCGTCGATCGTCTCGATGTCGGTGGGCTCGCTCAGATCGTGACACCCTTCGCAGTCCACCGCCTCAGCCATCGGCGAAGGCGGGATGTCGAAGGCGGCGAAATCCGCGAGCGCACCCGTGCGGAAATCGGCCTGAGTCGCGTGACAGCCCGCGCATTCCGGCACCGGCGGGACGCGACCGCCGTGGCACTGGTCGCAGCGAATCTCCGCATGCCGGCCTTCCAGCAGCATCGGGTGGATGAACTCGCCTTTGCGAATCACCGGCGTATCGCCGTTCAGACCGACCGGGTTGAGGAACGTATGACACACGTGGCACTCATGGCTGATCGCCTCCCCGTGCTGGTTGACGTGTTGGCCCTCGTGGCAGCGGAAACAACCCGGCGTGAGCATGTGACCGACGTTGTCCGGATAGGTCTGCCAATCGACCTTCATCTCCGGGAAGAAGTTGCTCCGGTAGATCGTCCGGATGCCGTCAATCGCGTGGTTGACCGAGGCCTTTCGCGTCGCCCAAACTTCCGGGTGGTTCTCGCGGTAGTATTCTGTCAACTCGACGCCGATCTGAGACTCCGCCGTCTCCGTGTCCGTGTATGGCTTGATCAAAGCGAGCACCGCTTGTCGCTTGATGTACGGCAACGTCGTATCGATCTTGCCCACGTCCAGGTAGATGTCCAACGCCTCACCGGGCGATCGAAACTTGTGCGCCGGCCGATTGTGACAGTCCATGCAGTCGACGCGGCGCACCTTGCCTTCCGGTTTCGGATCCGAACTCGGTTTCCCGTCTGAGCGGTAAATCAGCTCTCTGCCGGCGGTGTCGGTCCACTTCACCCACGGAATATCCTGCAGTAAATCATCCGTTGCGATGTACTCGATGGCGTTGGCCAACGCCAAGTGCATGTGTAACCCCTCCGCCCGACCGGTCGATTCGTCGCCACCGCCCGTGTTGAGCAGCATGTCGATCTCGTGTCGCGTGTTCTGCTCATCCGTGGCGAAGTGTACGATCTCGCGCAACTGCGCCCCGAAGAACTTCTTAGGCCAATGGCAGTGCTCGCATGTCTCCCGCGCCGGTCTCAACTCCGTGATCGCCGGCGGAATGGGCCGCGGATAGCTCTTCTCCCACATCGCCAGAACCTGACGCGTGCCCGACAACTTCGATTTCACGAACCAGCTCGCGCCCGATCCGATGTGGCACTCCGCGCAGGCAACACGCGCATGAGCCGAATGCTCGTACGTCGTGGCCTGAGGGTGCATGACCGCATGGCAGGCCTTCGAACAGAAGGCCGACGAATCCGTATAGTGGTATCCGTGATAACTGCTCAGCCCGACCACCGGAAGCAGGACGAACCCGCCCAACACCGCCACCTTCGCTACGGACCGCTGCTTCGGATCGTTGAGATCCACACGCGGGAACCGAAACGCCAGACGCTGCTCCGGGTCCTTGCGGTGCAGTCTCCAACTCTTGAAGAAAATCCCCACCGGGACCAACGCCACACCTACCACGAGGATGCTCGGCAGCACGAGAAACCCTACGATATCGACATATGGGTTCGCGTTTGGCGTCACCACGCTGAAGAGCCCGAACGTCATCAGCAGGACAACGGCCATCGCCGCCAGGAAAAACCCCAACATCGTGATCAGGTTGTTCCAGAGAGGAACGTACTTCGGTCGATACGGCGACCGACGGTCGACATCCGTGTCGCTTGTTTCACTCAAACCCGTGGTGGGCGTTTTTGCTCCCCCCGGCGGGGGGTCCTCGTGCTGTGGGGCAGTTGTCCGCGACATTTCGGTTCCTTGATACGATACTAATCTCTTTACCGTTATTGGGATGAGGCAATTTGGGCGCCGCAGCGTGATGATTCGAAAACTTCAAACGCGAGAAACTCGAAACACCACGCGATACCCCCCACAAGAAAGGGGCTGAGGCTCGGAAACTGTCTTCAGGCCGAGTCTCCGCATCAATCCGATGTCGCGAGCACACAACGGCCCCACGCACACCTTTCCAGGCATCCCACCGGCGCCACACGCTCTCAAGAGACTCATGTGACCAAAAAATTGCGTGGAACGGCGAGACGAGGCCACAGGAACGCCGTACCCGCTCAGGATATACCGAGAGGCGAATTGGCCCAACCGGTGTGCGATATCGCACAGGCGGAAGAAGTCACGCGAACGCGAACGGCTCGTTTTTCCCCTTTTTTGAGAACGTCGTTCTATGGAACGGTGATTGCTGTGATTCCAGCAGAGGCACAAACGCTGCGGGCCGGGATCCAACGTTCGGTGTGAACGGTGAAGGGCCTAAACACGCGATGGGCTTCTGTAAACGTCTGCCGGAGAGCCACGCATTGAAACTCCTTTCAATACCCAAGCAACTGGTCACATGCGTTCGATGGCTACTCGCTTCGGACCGGCTTCCCGACACGCACGAGGATGCGGGAGTGCCATGCCCGCGAAACGAGACCTTCGTGCGCTGGCTGCTCAGTCGCGGCGAGCTCGGCCGCAACCCGGCGAACGCTGACTACGGTGCGGGCACGCCCGGATTCCTGCGCGAGCTCCTTTCGAGCGAGCGGTTGCACACTCCCGCGCCCGGCGAAGCCGATCCGAGGGTCGACCGGCGATTCGCCTTCTGGAGCTGGCTTTTCAAGCCGGAGTCGTTGCCCTCGGCCAGCGAATTCCCCCGCCGTGTTTCCAGCACCAGCGGCTTCGTGCGGTGGCTGGTCGCGCCGAATCACTGTCCGCAGGTCGCGGACTCGTCGTCGAGCCGAGGCGGGTTGTTTGGCCGACTGCTTGCATCCGAAGAGTGTCCGAATGTCGCGCCCGACGATTCACCAAGGCGGGTTGGTTTTTTCAACTGGTTGCTTGCGCGGGAATCGTGTCCCGACGTCGGTCCGGCGACGGACAAGCGGCGCGCCGGATTCGCCCGCTGGTTGTTATCGCAAGAGAAACTGTAGGCGCTAGCCAAAATGGAACATGCCAAGCACATAATCAGAGCGGTGTTGTTGTTGGTCATCGCGGCCACCGTATTCGTCCTGGCCCGGCACTTTGCCATTCCGGCTAGCTTTGGGGAATACGGGCCATACCGGTCCGCGAGCGTGACCGAACACGCCGCCCGCGAGCCGATGCACGGTGAAGCGGACTCCTGTGCCGGCTGCCACGCCGATGAGGTCGACTTCAAAGCCGAGGGCAAACACGCCAAGTTGTCCTGCGAGTCCTGCCACGCTCAGTTGTCCGTGCATGTCCACAACGATCAGAAGGTTGGGGACATGCCGATCCCCAAGCCCATCGAGGCCTGCGGCTGGTGCCACGAGAAGCTTCGTGCCCGACCCGAGGGGTTTCCACAGATCGTTCTCGCCGACCACGTCGCCGAGAACGGTGAAACGATGACCGATTCCGTCTGCCTGGAGTGCCACAATGCCCACAATCCCAGTGAGTAATTCCGAGTGCGGTGGCGGCTGCGGTGGTGCTCCCTCCGCCGGCACGCGGCGAGACTTCCTCAAGCAAGGCGCCAAGGCGCTCGGCGCGAGCGTCGCCACCATCATACTCTGCGACATGACCGATCTCACCAAAATGGCCGAAGCGAGCGGCGCGACCCCACAACGTGCGAACCTCTTCGCCGACGGTTACGATTGGACAAAGCACAGTTACGTCTACCTCGTCGACATTCGCAAGTGCATAGGCTGTGGGTCGTGTGTTCGTGCCTGCTCGCGGGAAAACAACGTGCCCCCGGCGCACTTCAGGACCTGGGTTGAGCGCTATCGCGTGTCGCGATCGGGCGAGGCCGTCATCGACAGCACCAACGGCGGAATGGACGGCTTCGAGCCGTCGCAAACCGGGTTGGACATCACCAAGGCCTTCTTCTTTCCGAAGCTATGCTGCCATTGCACGCACACTCCCTGCGTACAACTCTGCCCGGTCTGTGCGTCCTACCGCACCGTCGACGGCGTCGTCCTGGTGGACGAAACTCGGTGTATCGGCTGCGGTTATTGCGTACAGGCATGCCCCTACGGCAGCCGGTTCATTCATCCGGAAACGCACACCGCGTCCAAGTGCACCTTGTGCTATCACCGCATCACGAAAGGAATGACCACCGCCTGCGTGCAAGCGTGCCCCGTCGAAGCCAGGATGCTGGGCGACATGAAGCAGGTGGGCGACAAGGTGGCCGAGATCATCGCCACACAACGCGTGCTGATTCTCCAACCTGAGCTGCTGACCGACCCCAACTGTTACTACCTGGGCCTGACCAAGGAGGCGCGCTGATGGGCGAAAACGGGGGCTTCCTCTTTCCGAACGACCTGCACATTCTGTGGCAGTTGATGATCGTCATGTACCCCTACGTCACCGGCTTGGTGGCGGGTGCGTTCATACTGTCCTCGCTCTACCACGTGTTTCACCGCGACGAGTTGAGACCGATCGGACGCTTGGCGCTGGTCGCCTCGTTGGGTTTCCTCCTGTTTGCTCCGTTTACGTTGCTGCTCCATCTCGGACACCCGGAACGCTGCTACAATACCCTGGTCACGCCCAACCTCTCCTCCGCGATGGCCATGTTCGGGTTCATCTACGCTGGGTACATGACGCTACTCCTTGCAGAGATATGGCTCGTCCATCGTCAGGACATCATCACACTCGCCAGCCGCAGTACGGGCATCAAGCGCACTTTCTACAAGTGTCTTGCGCTTGGTGTCTACGATGTGTCGCCCGAGTCGCGGAAAGTCGATCACGGTGTGCTCCTCATCCTCGCGGGCATCGGCATTCCCGGCGCCGCGTTCCTGCACGGTTACGTCGGGTTCATCTTCGGCGCCGTCAAGGCGAATCCGTGGTGGTCCACGCCGTTGATGCCCATCATCTTCCTCTGCTCGGCCATCGTGTCGGGCATCGCCATGGTGATCATTCTCTATTCGATCGGCTTGAAGTTCTCGAACAGGAAGATCGACGCGCCCTGCATGCAGTCTCTCGCGCGGTGGCTGTGGATGTTCGTCCTCATAAGCATCACCCTCGAACTGCTCGAGATCATGACCCTCGCCTACGAAGCCGCCGAGGAGTGGGAGATCATCGGCCCCCTGCTCGGAGACCAACTCGCATTCTCCTTCATCGGCATCCAGATCTTCCTCGGCGCCATGGTTCCCATCATCCTGCTTGGCATCGTCGTGCTCATGAGTCGCTATCTCACCGACCAGATCAGAAACACCCTGTGTTTCGTGGCTTCTCTACTTCTGCTCCTGCAGGTGTTTGCGATGCGATGGAACGTCGTCATCGGCGGGCAGATCTTCTCCAAGAGCATGCGCGGTTTTCGCGAGCACTACACACCGGGGTTGTTTGACAAGGAGGGGATCGCACTGGCAATCGCCATCTTCGTCCTGCCGCTCTTGTTCATCATCCTGTTCAATCGCGTACTGCCTGTTTTTGAACAGCCTGACGAACAGTTGTCCACCGACACTGGCACGCCATCTGAATGATGGCAAATCGCGATGCGCCGTTGAAAACAACCCGGCGAACCCGTATGATTAACTTCCTTGATGAACGTGCGGAAGCTGTGGCGGCTTCCATAATCGCGAGGAGAAATCATGCGAATGCAAAGAGCGGCAATTGTCTCGGCGCTGGCACTGCAGGCCATAGGTCTCGTCTCAACAGTCTCCGCATCCGATGTGGGCATGGCGGCCGTCGCAAGGGTTAGCGAGGACACCTACCGGCACTTTCACGCCGATATGTTGTACACCCACGCAGGGGACGACCGCGGGTTCGGCCCCGAACACGACCTTGCCCAGAACAACATCTTCCAGATCTTCCAGGACTTGGGTTTGCAGGTCACGCTCGAACCGGTCAACTACTTCGGCGAGACGTACTACAACGTGGTCGGCACGAAACTCGGCACTGAGTATCCCGATCAGGAGTACATCATCGGTGCGCACTACGATTCCGTGGACAACCCCGGAGCCGACGACAACGGCAGCGGGACCGCACTCGTTCTCGAAGCCGCACGCGTCCTCGCTCCGTTTCCCTCGGACTACACCATTCGGTTCGTCGCCTTCGATCGCGAAGAGCAGGGCCTCTGGGGCAGCGAAGCATACGTCGATGCCCACATCAACGACGACATCCTCGGCATGATCTCCGCAGACATGGTGGCCTACAACACCGGACTGAACACAGCCGACATTCATGCGAGAAGCGCTTCCATCGCGATCCAGGATTCCCTATCCGATGCGGTGTCGCTCTACAGCGGCGGGTTGACTGCCGTAGCGCAAGGAGCGAGCGGCGCGAGCGATCACGCGCCGTTCGAGGACGCCGGTTTCGTGGCCTGTCTGCTGATCGAAGACTGGGGCAACCCCAACTACCACACGCAGGCCGACAACGTCGATACGCCCAACTACATCGACTACCAATACGCGACGCGAATGACCCGCTCGGTAGTCGGTTGGCTAACCGACCACGCCGGCGTGCACGTCTTCACCGCAGACGGCGACTACGATGGCGACGCCGACATCGACATGAGTGACGTAGCGTGGTTTCAACGTTGTTTCAGCGGTGAGGGAGTCTCGACCCCGGCCGCCCTCGACTGCTACAGGTTTGACTTCGACTTTGACGAGGACGTTGACCTGAACGACTTCGCCGAGATCGAAGCCCGTTACACCGGCCCGCTCTACGACGACTGCAACGACAACGGCTATCCGGATGAAGACGACATCAGCGGCGGACACAGCTCCGACTGCAACGCCAACGGTGTTCCCGACGAGTGCGAACCCGACTGCGACGACGATGGTATTCCCGACGAATGCGCCTTGGCTTCGGGCTCGCCCGATTGCAACGAGAACACCATTCCCGACGAGTGCGAAGTCGATGGCAACGACTGCAACGGGAACGACGTCCCCGACGAATGCGAACCGCAGATCGTGCTGTTCTTCGACGACTTCCAGACCGATCTCGGATGGACCGTTGACAACGCGAACGTGGAGAACGGCGCGTGGGAGCGCGCGGATCCGCAGCCAACGGACGCACAGCCCGGTGACGACTATCCCGGTGGCGAGGGCAACTTGGGCTACGTCACGGGCGGGCTGGCCGGCTTCGGTGTCGGATCGCACGATCTTGATGGCGGGCCGACGACGCTGCTGTCGCCGTCGTTTGATGCCTTCGCTGCGGTAGACGTAACGCTGTCGTATGCCTACTGGTTCTACAACGACGATGGCGACGACGCGATGCAGGTCGACATCTCCACCGACAACGGCGACTCTTGGGAGCCTCTGTACACGCACGATCAGGGTATGTCGCAGTGGCGCGTGCATACCATGGTGATCGATGACGTCACCACACCGACCGCGCAGACGAAGCTGCGTTTCAGCGTGGCTGACGCCCCGAACAACTCGATCACGGAGGCGCTTGTAGACGACCTTGCTGTCACGATTCCCGACTGCGATCCGTAGCGGTCCATCGGTCGAGGGCGAAGACTGTGGCTGGCTTGTTGGGGATGGCGTAGGCGGGGCCGACGTCGGGATCAGAGTGCAGCGGCGGGCGGAGGTTGGCCAAACCCACGCATGAGGGGCAGCCTTCTTCGCACGGGCATTCAGTGACAAGGCTGTGACACACTTTCAGCAATTCGGCGAAGTGCGCGCAGCCCAATTTGGCGTATCCCAAGCCGCCCTCGTAGCGGTCGTACACAAACATGGCCAACTGTCCTAGGTTGGAGGAATCGACGCAGCCGCTGATGTCGCGGCGGTCGCACATGGCCAGCATCGGCAGGGTCACCAAGAGCAGATTGCGCACGCCGACCATGGCTTCGATGGGTTTGTAACCGGCGGCGGAGATGTCGCGGTAGATCCGTTTGGGAAATGTCGCCCACAGGCCGGTCGTGTGAATCGTCTGCGGCGGCAGGTCCAGGGCGTCTTGGCCCAGCACTTCAAGTGTGTAGTATTTGATCTTCTTAAACGCGATGGACTGCCAGGTGACGTCGAGCTTTCCGAAATACATGCAGCCCGAATCCTCGTCACCCGTCGTCTCGATCGTCTCGATCACCTTGCAGTGATCTGAGAGGACGACCTGCGTGTAGTAGTCGACATCGTTGCGTTCGACGCGGGCGATTCGGGCGTCGAAGTCGAGATCGCGGACGAGGTAGTTTTCGCCGTTGTGGAGGTAGATGGCATTGGGGTAGATCAGTTCCGGCGCGGAGATGAAATCGACGAAGCCGATCGAATCGGTGCGGCCATCCGTTGTGTCGACGATGTCGAAGCTCTCGTCGCTGATAAGGCGCAGACTGGTTTGATGTTGCGGTAGTCGGCCGTCGGTGCGGTGGAAGTCGTAGCGACCGTCCGGCCATTGTCGCCACACTTCAGAAGAATCGGGCGACGTCGCCTCGGCATCTTTCGAGAAAGTGCCGCACTTTTCGACGACGTCGAATCTGAACAAATCGTTGTCGTCGGGTGCAATGGGCAGCTCTCGGGCGGCGCATTTGAGTTGCGATTCGAGAATCTTGTCGTTGAAGGGGTCGATGGCTGCGTGCTCGGGGGATTGGCCGAAGAAGTAGTCGGGGTGCCGCATGAAGTACTGATCGATCGGATCGTTGTAGGCGATGAAGATGGCGAGCGACTCTTCGCGCGTGCGGCCTGCCCTGCCCGCTTGCTGCCAGATGGAACAGATTGTTCCGGGAAAGCCGGTCATGATGGCTGCGTCGAGACCTCCGACGTCGATGCCGAGCTCGAGCGCGTTGGTGCTGCACACTCCGAGGAGCTTTCCGCTGAAGAGTTGCTCTTCGATTTCGCGGCGCTCACCGGCGAGGTATCCGCCTCGGTAGGGTCGGACGCGCTTGGCGAGCTTCGGATGGCGGTGTTCGAGGTCTTCGGTGAGGTACTTGTAGATGAGTTCAGCCACCACGCGGGCGCGGGCGAAAGTGATTGATTGGGCACCTTCGATGACGAGGCGGCGCATGAGCTGTTGGGCTTCGATGTTGGCGGAGCGTCGTTCCAATTCCGAGGGGTCGATGAACGGCGGATTCCAAAGAACGAAGCGCTTGGCGCCTCGTGGCGAGCCGTCGTCGTCGATGACCGTGACGTCGCAGCCTATGAGTTTGGAAGCTAGCTCGCCTGGGTTGGCGATGGTGGCGGAACAGCAGATGAAAACCGGATCGCTGCCGTAGTGTTTGCAGAGGCGGCGCAGTCTGTGGATGACGCCGGCGACGTGCGAGCCGAATGTCCCTCGGTAGGCGTGGACCTCGTCGATGACCACGTATTTGAGATTGGTGAAGAAGCGTTCCTTGGCCCAGCTGCCGTGTTGGGGGAGGATGGA
>JAJDDU010000394.1 GCA_029260155.1 Phycisphaerae bacterium
GGCGGCGGCGGCGGGCGCTGACATGGTGCTGCTGCCGGAGCTGGCTGTTACGGGGTATCCGCCGAAAGACCTGTTGCTAAAACGTGCATTCGTCGAAGCCAACGTCGCGGCAGTCGAGCGGATCGCGGCGTCAACCGGTAAGACCGTTGTCGTGGTGGGGTTTGTACAGCAATTCGCGTCCGGCGAGGGGAAGGGTCTGCGCAATGCGGTCGCGGTCTGCGGCAACGGGCGAATCCTGGCCACGCACGCCAAGGCGCTGCTGCCCAGCTACGACGTGTTCGACGAGACTCGCTATTTCGACGCAGCCTCGGAAGTCGGCGTTTCGACGCTTGAGATCGGCGGTCGGAGCGTCGCGGTGGGCTTTACGATTTGCGAGGATCTGTGGAGTGACGACGTGTACTTCGCCCGCCGGCAGTACGCGCGCGACCCCGTCGCGGACCTAAGAGCCGCCGGCGCGCAGCTGATCGTCAACATCGGTGCATCGCCGTTTTCGGTCGGCAAACCGGCACGACGGATTAAGCTGTTTGGCGACGAAGCCCGCCAAGCGGGATCGCCGCTCGTTGCGGTCAATCAGGTCGGCGGCAATGATGATCTCGTTTTCGACGGCATGAGTGTCGCGTTCGATTCGCGAGGGAAGCTGATCGCCCGAGCGCGCCAGTTTGAAGAAGACCTTCTGCTGGTCGACCTTGATTCGGCCGACAATCGCATCGAACCTCTGCCGGACGATACGGCCTCGATCTTCGATGCGCTCGTGCTGGGCACGCGCGACTACGTGCAGAAATGCGGGTTTGGCGCCGTCGTCGTAGGTGTTTCGGGCGGCATTGACTCGGCTGTGACGGCTGCGATCGCGGTGCAGGCGATCGGCAAAGACAACGTACATCTGGTGGCAATGCCGTCGCGTTTCAGCAGCGACCACAGTTTGACCGACGCTCGCGATCTGTCGAACGCGCTCGGCATCGACATGCGTACGATTCCGATCGAGCAGATGCACGACGCAGCCGAGCAGACGTTGCAACCGCACTTCTCCGGATCGGCGCCCGATATCACGGAGGAAAACCTGCAAGCTCGTGTGAGGGGTGCCATACTAATGGCACTTTCCAACAAGTTCGGCTGGCTGCTGTTGACCACGGGAAACAAGAGCGAATTGGCCGTCGGGTATTGCACGCTGTACGGCGACATGTGCGGCGGGTTGGCCGTTCTGAGCGATGTGCCGAAGACGGTGGTGTACGCTTTGGCCAAGCACATCAACAGGCAGGCGGGGCAGGCGCTCATCCCCGAGAGTACGATCACGAAACCGCCCTCGGCTGAGCTGCGTGCGGATCAAGTCGATCAGGATTCGCTTCCTCCGTACGACGTTTTGGACGGCGTGCTCGAGTGTTACATAGAGCGGGAACAGTCGGTATCGGAGATCGTCTCGGCAGGTTTCGACGAGCGGATCGTGCGCGAAGTCGCACGGTTGGTGGATCAGAACGAGTACAAACGCAAACAGGCCCCGGTCGGGTTGAAGGTTACCTCGCGGGCGTTTGGCACGGGGCGTCGGATGCCGATCGCGGCTCGCTATTCGCGGTGAGTAAGGCGCTGTTGCGTTTGGGCAACATCGCCGTCACAACCGGCATGTTGCGCCCACATCGAATGGCCGAAAAGCGACGCCAAAAACGCCCGCCGTGCGGGTAGAATACGGTTGCGGTGGACGGTTATCGGCCAACGGGCGTCGCGGGCGCGGGGGATGCGAGAAGGCAGTGCGGAAGTTGTGGAGGGAAGCACAATGTCGGGTATTGCTGTCAAACGTAAAGTCCGCTCGCCTCTGATCGCGTGGTGCACGCTGGTGGTGGTCGGCTCCGTGGCGTTCGGGACGTTGCTTCCGTTGAATTTCGACCACGGGCTTGGCGAAGGCGGATTCTCGGAGTTCGTCTGGGGCGGGTCGCCGGTATCGGACATTGTCACCAATGTGTGTGTCTACCTACCCGTTGGCGGCATGCTCTTTCTGTACATCGCGCACAACAGACGGCGGACGATTCTCGCGGTTCTAGCGGCCGGAGCGCTCGGGTTGATGATGAGTGTCGGGCTGGAGTGGTTGCAGACCATGCTGCCGATGCGTGTGGCATCTTGGACCGACGTCTGCATGAATGTGGGCGGTACGCTCGGGGGGGGCATCGCGGCGATGATCGCCCTGCGGTTGGGGAAACTGCGAAGTTGGATTCTCTGGGGGCTACGAGCGAGGCCTCTATCGGCGGCGGCGACGGCGGTGACGTTGGGCTTGATTGCGTATCATCTGCTACCATTCGACGTGGTCACGAGTTCAGCCGCGTTATTCGGCTCGTTGCGTGAGTCTCGACTTGGGTTTTCCTTGCACGGGCAGGGCGCAAGCTCGTGGCTTGCCTGGGCGGGGTACGCGGGGCAATTCGCCTTGGTTGGTTTCTTGTCGGTGCATGCCTTCATGGAACGCGGCCGTTCGTTGCGGCGATCCGTGGCTGAGTCAATTCAGCATGTGGCCGTGGTCGCGTTGGTGCTGGAGGTTGTGCAAATCTTCGTTGTGTCGCACACATTCGACGTGATGGATGGCGTCGCGGGCGTTGTCGGGGGCGGAACGGGTGTGGCGATCGCGCGATGTTTGGTCGGATGGCGACGTGTGCCATCGCTGCGGAGTGCGCTCACGATCGTGCTGGCATGCGAGGTCTCCTATCTGCTTCTGGTCAGCGCAACGCCGTTTGATTTGTCGTGGGCGCATGTGGAATTGTCTCGGTTGAACGCGTTGCCGTTTTTGACGTACTTCATGCGGCCTTTCGGTGCTGCGGCTGGGGCGTTGTCGCAAACGGTGCTGACCTACGGCGTGTTGGCGATGGCTGCGTGGTTTGTGCTCGGCGACGCCCCTCGATCGATTCGGGTTTTCGGCGTCGTGGCCTGCACGGTCGGCGTTGCGTCGGGATGCGAAGTGCTGCAAATGCTGACGGGCGGCCGCCATCCTGATGTGACCGATCCGCTGATTGCGATGGGTCTGGCGATCGCGGTGTCAATGATCGAGCCCGCGCGCGTGCCAGTCTTGGCGACTTCGGGCGATTCACCGCGTTGATAGTTATTCAGTGCGCAGCGAGCAATCCAGCCGAAATGTCCTACCAGCCGGCTTCCTCGCTGCGCGCGGAATAACGGCCGAGGTCGCGTCCATTGACGTCTGGGTCGATTCCGTGCTAAGTTTGCGGGCGTCTCCGGTGGGCGATTGAACTTTTCTTGCGGAGCGCCGCGACCATGCGCGTCGAGTGTCAGACATCGGACAGCGGTTCTGAGAGAGTCTCCAAGCAGCTCGATGCGCTGATGGACGAAATCACCAGCCACGGATTCACGCGTCTGGTGTCTTCCGATGCGTGGGAACCGCAGTGGAACATCTACGAGGGCACTGCTCAGTATCTTGTTTGCGTCGATCTGGCCGGCATGCGCCACGCCGCCATCGACGTGCACGTCGACAAGGGCACTCTTCGGGTGAGCGGTTATCGCGAGCGTCCGGAGTGGCCGCAGGAGGTCGACGCTGCCAGCGCACCTGTGAGCGTGCATGTAATGGAAATCGACTGGGGACGGTTTGAGCGTACGCTGGCTGTTCCACCCGATGTCGACACGACCGACGTCACCGCGACGTACCGGAACGGCTATCTGTGGATCGTTCTCAGGAAACGAACGAGTTGAGCATAAGTCCCTTGCGATGACCGACGACGACATGAAAAAGAACGAGTCCCGCGAGATTCCGGTCTCGACCGACGATGGCCTGGGGCACGACGATGCCGAGGTGGTCGTCAGTTCTGACGGCGGCGCGTCCGGCGACCGCAGCGAATCGCGTATTCCCAAAGAGCTACCGGTCCTTCCGTTGCGGGGTGCGGTGGTGTTCCCCGGCACGATCGTTCCTCTCAAAGTCGAGCGAGAGAAGGTGCAGCGCGTGCTGGACGCAGCCCTCTCAGGCTCGCGCATGGTCTGCGCCGTTCCTCAACGCAATGATGACACCGAAGACCCGACGCTCGACGACCTTT
>JAJDDU010000395.1 GCA_029260155.1 Phycisphaerae bacterium
CCTTGAAAACACGCGAAAGCAACGGGGCAGGTCGTGACTACACAGCCTCCGGCGCGCCAACACCCCACGCACACCTCACAAGATGCGATTCGAACCGCAAAGAAATCCAAATACGGTCAGAACTGTTCAACTTGGGCTAGCATCGCGACCCGCCGAATCGCCCCAATTGTATCGATTGTACGGGATCTGTACGGATTTGAAAGGCGACCCCGCAGCTGACATGCTCTTGGCGCGGCTTGTTTCACCCGCCGAACCGAACCGTCCGAAATCCACAGATTAGACAGAAAAGAGCGTGGTCAACGCAGGCTCCGCGTCCTCAATCCGCGGAACCTGCGCGAACTACGGATACACCGCCCCCCCCGAGCCCAAAACCGCCACAATCACAGAAGCTACTTTGTGTGTTCCCTGAGAATCCCCGTCACGGAGCCGCCGGCGGCGTCTTCCCTTCCGGATACGTGATCTCAGCGGCTTTCCTCAGATCGGCGACGAAGCCCTGCCTGAGCTCACCGAGCTTTTCTGCCTCTAGCTGTTGCCGAATCGTCTCCGACGCCTCCTTGAGCGAGACAACAACGGCGGCCTTCTTGTTAGTCGCCTTGATGATGTGATACCCGAACCGCGTCTCCACGACATCGGTGATCTCGCCCGTCTTCAGCGTGAATGCCGCCGCGGCAAATGGCTCTACCATCGCGCCTTGGCGGGGAAAGAAGCCGAGATCGCCCCCCTTCGCCTTCGACGGACAGGTCGAATGCTCAGCGGCCAATGCCGCGAAGTCCGCCCCAGGCTTCCTGACCTCGCCCAAAACCGTCTCAGCCTTCTTCAGGGCTGCGGCTCTGTCTTCATCCGTCACGCCCGCGTCCGTACCGATTAGGATATGACTCGCCTGAACCATCTCCGGCTTCGAGTATTCGCGTTCCAAACGCTCCTCATACCGGCCCTTTACTGCCTCCTCCGTGACGACCAATTCCTTCGCGAATTTCTTCTTCAGGTGCCTCTGGTGAAGGAAGGATTGCTTGAAGTCCGGGTTGGCCACTCGCGTCGCCACAAGCTCCTTAACCGATTGCCCTATTTGGTCCTGGAGTTGCTTTTCGAACTCCTCGCGTGTGGCGCCGGTACGCACCAAATGCAGCCGTAGCAGCCGCTCCATCTCCGTTGTCAGTTCGGCGTCTGACGCCGTGGTTTTTGCCTTCGCAGCATCTTCGTCGAGCAACCGATTGTCGATCAACGCCTCCAATATCTGCGGAGTCAGACGCTCGAGTAGTTGAATTCTCTGCCCGGGAGGAATCGCCTGGCCCCGCGCCTGTTCTTTCAACACGGCGTCACATTTGTCTTCTACCTCGCTCTTCGTGATCCGGTAGCCGTTCACCGTAACTGCAGTCTGCTCCGTCGGCGCTGCTTTCGCCGGCTCGGTCGACGAAACAGCAGGCGCCGGTGCCTGCCCCAGCGCCACGCTCGTCCAAATGGCCACCAGTGCAAGACCCGCTACCGCTCTAATACGATGCATCATTGTTGGTGCTTCCTTTCATTCGCGTCAGTATCGATCATTATTGTGGGCACCCATGTTCTCGGAAAGACGCGAGGTTGGCAACCAGCGCGCGATGCGTAGCACCGAGCCCGCGATGGCCGAAGAAGATCGCCCGTACCGCGTAACGCCAAACCCCGATGTTCCTCGCCTGCCGCGGCCGAAGCCGATCGCCCCTTCGGCGTCCTAGGACCGCTCGTCACCTTCCAACAACCCCGCAAAATGCGTTCCAGCGGTTCTGGCCGCTCGCCCACCGTCGCAATTCGCACACACGGCAAATCCCGCGCAGCCTGAGTAATTTGCGGATGTACAGCCGCCCGGTTACCACCCCGGCGACGCCCAATCGTGATGCGGGCCGCCCCTTCTCGGGGGCGTTGAGACTCTCATAACACCTGGACCAGGTATTGGGGAGTAGGCCAGACGCCCTGGCTACCATACGTTCGTCTCGCACTCTGACTTCAATCGCACCCAGGCGCGTGCCGCGTCCAGGCGACGCACGAAATGCCCAGTTCGCCAGTCCGATGCCGGAACTCCATGCCACACTTTGGCAAGCGGACACCATCCGATTCTGGGCGGGTGGGACGCAAGGCTGTTCTCCGTTAACATGAAGGGGGCCGGAGTTTAGAAGGATGACGAAAGTGAAAAAAAGTACGACATCGCTGCGCGTTGCAATCGCGCTGGCGTGTGTATTCTGCGCGTCGCCGTCAACAACCCGTGGCGGCGATGATACGCAACGAAAGGCGGAAGGCGTGTCCGTTGAAACGAAACACAAGCATACCAACCAACTTATCCATGCGACCAGCCCCTACCTGCTGCAACATGCCCACAACCCGGTGGACTGGAACGAGTGGAGCCCGGAGACGATCGCACGCGCCAAACGCGAAGACAAGCCGATCTTCCTGAGCATCGGCTACTCCGCCTGCCACTGGTGTCACGTCATGGAGCACGAAAGCTTCGAGGACGAGATGATCGCAGCCATCCTCAACGGCGCGTTCATCTGCATCAAGGTCGATCGCGAGGAAAGGCCTGACATCGACGAAATCTACATGCAAGCCACCGTCAAGATGACCGGGCACGGCGGTTGGCCGATGTCAGTGTTCATGTCTCCCGACGGCGTGCCGTTTCACTGCGGAACGTACTTCCCGCGCGAGCAATTCGAACAGTTGCTCACCTACATCGACAACGCCTGGAATACGAACCGCGAACAGTTGACCCAACAGGGTAGCGAGCTTCGGGACTACCTCCAGCGATGGGCGAATCAGCCACGGGCAGCGACCGGCTCGATCCCCGAGGACACCGTCACCGGGACAGCCGGCCTCTTGGCGCGCTACTTCGATCCGCGTGATGGCGGACTCGGCAACAGCGGCAACAAGTTCCCGCCCAGCATGAGCATGGACCTCATGCTCCGCGCCCATCACCGCACGGGCGATTCCAATCTCTTGGCCGCCGTCGAGCTGACGCTGACCAAGATGGCCAACGGCGGAATCTACGACCACATCGGTGGCGGAATCTGCCGCTACAGCACCGATCCCAAGTGGCTGGTGCCGCATTTCGAGAAGATGCTCTACGATCAGGGGTTGGTCAGCGCGATCTACCTCGACGCGTTTCAGGTGACGCACAACCCTCTGTTCGAGGAAACCGCGCGCGGCATCTTGGATTATTGCATCAAGGATCTTCAGTCACCTGGGGGCGGCTTCTATTCCACACGCGACGCGGACAGCGAGGGTATGGAGGGCAAGTACTACATCTGGACCATCGAGCAGGTGACGGCGGTCCTTGGTTCTGATGACGGCAAGCTCTTTTGCAGCTACTACGACGTCACCGAATCGGGCAACTGGTTCGAGTCTCGCGGACACGCCCCGCCAGGGGCCAAGAACATCCTCAACATTCAGACAGACGACGAGACGTTCGCGAAACAGCACAGCCTCGACCCAGCCGACTGGAAGAAACGGCTTGAGGCGATGAAGGCCAAGATTCTACAGGCGCGCGAAAAGCGCGTCGCGCCTGGGCTCGACGACAAGATCCTCACCGGCTGGAATGGCCTGATCATCGCCAGTTTGGGCAAGGCAGCTCAGGTTTTGGACGAGCCGCGTTACGCCGACGCAGCCGCACGCGCCGCCGATTTCGTCCTCACCAAAATGACCAAGGACGGCAAGCTCCTGCGCACTCATCGCAAAGGTGAGTCCCGCCTGACCGGATACCTCAGTGACTATGCGTACTTCATCGAAGGCCTGTTGAACCTCTACGAAGCCACGTTTGATGTGCGCTGGCTTGAAGCGGCCGTCGCACTGAGCGACAATCAGATTGAGCGGTACTTCGACGAGCAGGGCGGCGGGTTCTACTTCACGGCTTCGGACGGCGAAGTGCTGCTGGCCCGAACGAAGGATCCGAACGACGGGGCCGTGCCTTCGGGGAATTCGGTGGCAGCGTTGAATCTGCTACGCCTTTCGGTGCTGACCGGCAAAAAGGACTATCGCGCAAAAGCGGAGTCCATATTCCGCGCGTTTGCGAAAATGGTGGAGCGGTCGCCGACGCAGCTTGAGCGATTGCTGTGCGCGGTGGATTTCTATTACGGCCATCCCAAGGAGATCGCCGTTGTCGGATCGCAAGGTCATCCCGTCACGCGGGCGATGTTGGCGGCCATTCACGGCAAGTACCGCCCCAACAAGGTGCTGGCCACCGCAACGGACGCTGCGCAGGCGACTGCCCTGGCCGATCGGATTCCGCTCCTGAATGGCAAGAGCGCCAAAGACAGTAGTCCCAGGGCGTTCGTCTGCGAGAACTACAGGTGCAAGAATCCGGTGACAAACGTCCCGGACCTTGTGGCCTTGCTGGATGCAAAGAAGTAGGGATTACGAAGGGTGGGATTCGCAGTCCGCGTCGACTGCCAGCTTGCGCGCCCGCAACGCCCAGCAGCCCGCCACGCCGGCAATCGACGTCAGCATGCCGAAGGTCACAACGCCGAGAAAGAGAATGCCGGCCTGAGCGCCTTTGACCATTTCAGAATCGGGATCACCGAAGCAGGTGGCGCAGGCCAACGCCGACGTCGGGGCACACAGGAGGATTCCGATGATCACAACCGACAAACGTAAAGGCAAGGTGCGTACGAACATCACGCGCTCCCGATCGCTCGAATCTTGCGGATGAACCAAGTCGAATACCAGACGAGCAAGACACCCATCACGATGGCAACGATGCCGACGACCAGATCCATCGGCTGCGCGTCATTTCGATATGCAACGACACCCCATCGGCCCACGAACGCGGACAGCAGCACCGACACGATCACGAAAACGATATGAAAAGCTTTAAGCGACATCAGATGTTCGACACTCGTGGGGCGTTCTGGACGTCCAAGGTGGGCAGCAACATCAACGCGGTGAAAAAGACGATCGTGAACCCCAACACCAGGAGAATGATCTTCCGTTCCGAGATCAGGTGCATGAAGTAGCACGCCACCAGCGATCCCTTGATCGAGGCGATCAACATGGCAACCAACACGGCCGCTCCGATCGAAAGATCAAGCGACGCGACGGCAACGGTCGCGACCGTTAGC
>JAJDDU010000396.1 GCA_029260155.1 Phycisphaerae bacterium
AGCCGGGAGAGATCGCCGCTGCGGCGCCGAACTGTCTTGGATACGGTCGGCGATGATGATAGAACCCACTTCGTAAGGAGCGATCCATGCGCCGTTCTGTCGATCTCAGCAAACAGGCCACCGCGAACAAACGCGGCAAGCGATACGTGTACTGGGTCATCCGCTGGTACGACGCCGCAGGCAGGCGACGGAACCAGCACGTGGGACGGGGCGATCAACTCTCCAGACGCCAGGCCGAGAGCCTCCGGCGCCAGAAGGAGGCCGAACTCAGGTCCAATCCCGCACGCCGCAACATCTCACGCGCGCCCACTGTCGCGTCCTTCCTTGAGTTCTACTTCGCGGCCAGGGCGACGGAGTTGGCGCCCGGCTCGCTGGTGTTGCACCGCCAGACCGGTCGCTATCTGCAGGTGTTCTTCGGACCGAATCGGAGGTTGGATGAGATCATGCGTCATGACGCTCGGGCCTTCAAGACAGCCTTGGCGGCAGGAGACCTGGTGCACGTGAACAAGCGAAATGTGACGCCGGGTCCGGTCACCGTCGACCTGCACATACGAAACGCGCGCACCATTTTCAATGCGTGCCGTGGAAAACGACCTGCTTGAGTACTGTCCATTCGACCGACTCGGTTCGACACCACTGGTAAGCCGTGACTGGCACTATGTGAGCACCGAGGAGTTCGCGAAGCTGATGAACGCAGCACCCTCGCCAGCATGGCGGCTTCTGCTTGGACTGGGCAGATGGGCCGCGCTACGGCGTGGGGAAGCCCTGAACCTCTGCTGGCGCAACATCGATTGGGCCAACAGCCGTTTGCGTGTGATCAGCCAGGATGACTGGAACGTCAAGGACAAGGACGCTCGCGTCGTGCCGATATGCCCTGAGCTCCACGAGCTGCTGCTCGCCGCCTTCGACCAAGCCGAGGAAGGTGAGGGACGAGTGATTCCGGTCGGCAGCGTGAGCGTCAAGAACATATCGCGGGACTTCGGCGCTCTCTGCAGGCGCGCAGGCGTGGATCGCTACGCTAAACCCCTGCACACGTTCCGCAAGAACTGCATCACGGACTGGGCCAAGCACTTCCCGGCTCACGTCGTCAAACAGTGGGCCGGTCATTCGAGCCTGGACACGACCGACCGCTACTACCTGCAGGTCTCCGAGTCCGAATACGAACGGGCCACCGCCATGCGAATGAGTCAGAATGAGACACAACTCGCCGAAGAACAAGCGAATCGGGCGGACCAGAAAAACGTCGAACACTCCCAACCCCCTACGATACAAGAGCTTCCGGGAACACAAGCCGATGACGTGCCCGACCATGACTCTCAGCTCACGCAACTTGCAGTCGTCGAACGCAGGCCGCTGACCGCAACCGCAAGGCCACCACGCTGCTAAGCCCGACTCTCCCACTCCGCGCAGTACCTGCTCCGGCGGAGCGGTAGGCAGTCGCACACCGGACATTCGAGTCCGGCGACGCGGTGGGTCAAGTCGGTGGTCGGATCGGCATCGTGAAGGCTTCGGATTGGCTGTTTCGGGGCATGCTACCGGATTTTCAGGTGCTTGGAACCGCGGCGTTTGAATCGAGCAGGCCGTTCTCATAAGATGGCCGCTCGGCGTCCGGTAACTGGGAAATATCGGATCAAGGTCGTTGGGGTTGAGAAGCGCGAAGGCGGAGGATTCTTGTGCACCGCTCATTACGCACGCTCGGCGGTATTTCGTATGTGCTCGCTATGCTTGCATGTGGATTCGCGCGCGCGGAAGACATCCATTTTACTTACCTGTGGCACCTCGAACAGCCCATCTACTGGCCCGATCAGAAAGCCACGGGACAGGACCGCTACGAGACGGCATGGGATTCCATCCTGCGCACCGACGCCGGGGCAGCGCACCCGGAGAATGATCTTCGCGAAATCTTCAGCAAGGCCGACCGCGTGGCTGTGTATCAGTATCGCGCGCGTGACTCGATCGATGCGATTCGCGGATTCGCCGAAGCCGGTGCCCAGGTCAGCTATTCGGGCGGATTGATTGAAAACGTCTTCAGCCTCGGATCGGTCAGCCAGCTGGGCTACACTCCGAGTTGGTACGGCTCGTTGCGGCAGGCGAGAGGTTGGACCACCGTGGGGCAATCCGTGCCGCGATGTGATATCGTCGTGTTCCCATTTCATCATCCGCTCCTTCCGCTGTGTGACGAGAGCACCGTGCGGAAGGAACTGCAACTCTACAACGCCTATTATGCGGAAGCGTGGGGCGCATCGCCCGCGATCTCGAAGGGCTTGTTCCCGCCGGAGATGGCATTCAGTACGCGCCTGATTAAGGTGCTTGCCGAGGAAGGCATCGAATGGGCGGTGGTCAGTGGCGAGCATGTTTCGCGGGCGTGCCCGGACTTTCCGCTCACCCTGGGCAGCGGCGGTGTGAATTGCGATCCCCCGAATCGCGCCGACCAGGTCAACCCCCAACAGGACGATTGGTTTTGTAAGTCGATCGACCGTGGTTGCAGCCCCTGCACCGCGGCGCCGTTTGGATACACGCCCCACCGCGCGCAGTATGTCGATCCTCATTCCGGCGTCGTCCATTCGATCATCGTGGTGCCCGCCGCACAGGCGCTGGGCTGGGATGACGGTTATTCGCCGCTTGGCCTCGGACAACTGAACACGCTCAACACCTACAACGATCCAACTAGGCCGGCGCTGGTGCTATTTGCGCACGACGGCGACAATGCTTGGGGCGGCGGATACAGCTACTACATGGAAGCCGTTCCCAATTTCGTTTCGGCTGCGCAGTCGTCCGGCTATGTGGCGACCGTCGTGGAGGAATACCTGGCGGATCATCCGGTTCCGGTCGGCGACGTCGTCCATGTAGAGGACGGCGCATGGGTCAACGCCGACGGCGATTTCGGGTCGCCCATCATGCTCAACTGGAATTGGCCGCTCGTGAATTCGACGGGGCAGATCGACATTGCCAACGGCTGGGCGGAGGACGAACGAAACTGGGCCGTCATCACTGCAGCACAAAACCGCGTCGAGACGGCCGAGCAGATCACGGGCGGCGTAGACATCGCCAGGATTCTGCATCCGGACGGTTCGACGAGTGCTGCAGAGCGGGCGTGGCACTATTTCCTTGGCGCGATCAATTCGGGCTACATGTACTACGGAACGGTTCTGGACATGGAAGTTAAACCGACGATCGCTTGCAACGAGGCGATGCAGCACGCCGATTCCGTGATCGGCGATGGGAGTCAGGACACCACGCCGCCGACGATCTGGATTCCTCAAAGGCACCCGTGGAATCCGGGCGGCCTGAATTTCGGCCCGCAATATGGGTACACGGCGTTCAATTCAAACGGTGATTTCTGGATTTGGACGTTTGTCTACGACGTGTCGGGTGTCAACTCCGTGGCATTGAAATACAGAATTGATGCCGATGGGACCAATCCGCTGGCGAGCACACAGAACGAGACCTACACCGGCGGCCCCGAAGTCGGTGGTTGGCAGACGCTGCCCATGACCTATCGCGACTTCCCAGCCGGCAACGTGCTCGGCGATCCGGGTATCAACTTCTTCGAGATGCCAAACTACATCGCAGACGAATACTATGTTGAGGTTACGGGTTTGGGCGACGTCTTGGTCGACTACTATGTCGAAGCGATCGACGGTCGCGGAATTGTGCGAAAAAGCCCGATCCAACACGTCTACGTGGGTGACGGCAGCGGGTCCACGGGCGGCGATGGTGTCGTGACCCTGACACCAGATCCAGCTGTCGCCGGTCAGGACGTGCTGATCCAATACGACCCCGCTGGCGGACCTCTTGCAGCGGCGTCCGGCGTTTATCTTCATTTCGGATTCAATGGCTGGGAATCCGTGCATGCGCCCGATCCGTTGATGTCATGGAACGTCGTAGATGCCGTTTGGGAATCGACGGCTTCGGTCTCCTCTTCGGCGGCGCAGCTCGACATCGTTTTCAATGACGGGGCCGGCACCTGGGACAACAACAATGGGCAGGACTGGCACTTCGCCGTGGAGGGTGGCACTACCACAGAAGTATGGGTGATGGACGGCGCGTTGGACGATGGCGCGATCCTCGTCGGCCAGAATGGCGTTGTCGATTTGTACGCCGGATTGCTTGGCGAAACACTGTACTTCGCCACACAGGACACCGGAGAAGGCAACGACCATTTCG
>JAJDDU010000397.1 GCA_029260155.1 Phycisphaerae bacterium
CGGCACGGCAGGAGATGCTCAATTGTCAAATGAGAAGTGGGATACACTCCGTGAAGTGGTAGACACCGGACGGTCCATGATCCCGTTGTACAGACGGAGGTTTTGGTCGGTCATTTTCTGTCTTGGGCTGGCTGCGGTGGCACGCGTCGAGGCTGATCCGCCGTTGGGATACTACGATTCCGTGGACGATGCAGACGCGGCGACTCTTCGTGTGACATTGCACGCCGTCATCGATGACCACACGCGTTTTCCCTACTCGTCTGGATCGACGGATACTTGGGATGTTCTTGAGGAGGCCCAGGAAGATCCGAACAACCCAGCGAACATCCTCGATGTTTACGCCAACATGAGCGTGGCCAAGTTCGGCGGCGGTGTTGGACCCTACAATCGAGAACACAGTTGGCCGAAGTCTTACGGTTTTCCGGACGACGGCTCGGGTAACTACCCATACACCGACTGTCATCAGCTGTTTCTCTGCGATGTCGGTTACAACTCGGATCGAGGCCACATGCCCTTCAGGGAATGCGATCCGGGTTGCACCGAGCGATCGACCGACGCGAACAACGGGCAGGGCGGCGGCAGCGGAACCTACCCAGGGAATTCCAATTGGTTCGGTGGGAACTCTGTCTCCGGCACTTGGGAAACGTGGATCGGTATGCGCGGCGATGTCGCCCGCGCCCAGTTCTATATGGACGTTCGCTATGAGGGCGGGAATCACAGCGTCACCGGTTTCGCCGAACCCGATCTCATTCTCACCAACAACGAAGCCCTGATGTCCGCCAGCCAGACGGGCAACAACGAGTCTGTTGCCTACATGGGCGAATTGTCGGTACTCATGCAATGGCATGCGGACGACCCCGTCGATGACTTCGAACGACAACGCAACGACGTTGTCTTCAGCCACCAGGGCAATCGGAATCCGTTCGTCGATCATCCTGAGTGGGCGGATTGCCTCTTCGGGACGACTTGCGATCCCGGCGGGGGGGGAACGAGCGGCGAGTCCTGGATCAACGAGATCCACTACGACAACACCGGCGGCGACGCCGACGAAGGCGTTGAAATCGCCGGATCCGCCGGCGACACTCTCTCGGGTTGGTCACTCGTCGGCTACAACGGTAGTACCGACGCGCAGTACGGCAGTGTTGCGCTCTCGGGTGTGTTCCCCGATCAGGAGAACGGATTCGGCACGCTCTGGTTTGCGTTCGGCGGTTTGCAGAATGGATCTCCCGACGGAGTTGCGCTGATCGACGACGGGGGGACCGTCGTCGAGTTCCTGAGCTACGAAGGGTCTTTCACGGCGACTGACGGCCCCGCGGCTGGTCTGGCGTCCACGGATATCGGGGTGTCCGAGCCGTCTGACACACCCGTCGGAATGTCGTTGCAGTTGATGGGAACTGGCAACCAGTCTGCGGATTTCACTTGGGCAACGCCGGAACTGCACACGCGCGGGGCGATCAACATCGGCCAGGCTTTCGTTCCCGACAAAGGTGGCGATGTGCCGGCCGCGTCGACGTGGGGGTTGCTCATTGCAACACTGTCAATCCTCGTTGTCGGGACTGCGCTGTTTCATCGACCGGCTGCCGCCGATGACACCTCTCGTGGTGCTATCTAGCGGCGGCTTGCAGTGTCGGTAATGCCGAGCCCCGCAACCCCTCAGTTGGCAACCGGCAGGGAAAAGCCGCGAGACGCGGGGGGTTGGAAGCCGTCTCTCGTTCTGATGAAGTAGATGACTGTCCAGAACCCGGCGAAGGCGAGGTCGGCGCCGCCGGTGAGGAACATATAGCGGGCCACCGCGCCGGTTCCGAAACCATAGCTGTGCAAGCCGGTGCCAAGGACGTAATTCACGCCGACGTAGGTCATGATGATAAGCCAGAAGGCGAGAATAGTCTTGATCGCCGCGGCAAGCGGGCCGCGGGAGAAGACAAACAGGACGACGGCCATCGCCGACGCGGTCAGACCGAGAATCTTGGTGTTGGTCATCGGCGCCATTTTCGGTGCGACGATAACGAACAGCGTGACGGTAAGCAGTCCTCCGACGGCGTAGACCCACTTCGGGACACGCTCGTGGTTGATGCGGACGTGAAGAATGGCCATGTACGCCAAGAAGGCGACCAGCGACCAGACTTCCTTGGGATCCCATCCCCAATAGCGACCCCATGACGAGGCCGCCCACATGCTGCCGGTGATGATGCCGACAAGCAGCAGCAACGATCCGACGTGGATGTACCAGTAGAGCGTTGCGTCGATGGACCGGATGGTGCTTGCCCGACGCGGGGCGATGGCCATGGTCACCAACTGTGCGTGCGCGATCAGGACGGCCAGCGTCAGAACCGAGTAGGACACCATGATGATCGGAACGTGGATGGACATCCAAACCGTGTCGAGCAGCACCGGCGCGATCGGGCGGACGAAACTATCGATGGGGAGACAGTCGGCAAGGATGAGCGCGGCTGCGCCCATGCCCGAAGCGGTCAGCGGGACCG
Organism: Phycisphaerae bacterium; assembly: GCA_029260155.1. GTDB lineage: Bacteria > Planctomycetota > Phycisphaerae > UBA1845 > UBA1845 > OFTM285. Next base: position 2,484 of record JAJDDU010000397.1, read on the forward strand.
AACGCTGGCGGACCACGAACATCGCGAAAATCGCAAAGGCGCCCATGCCCCAACTGACGAACAGCAGGGACTCGAACATGTTGGCGGCCGGTATTCTTCCGGCGATTGTCCATCGCAAAGACAGGCCGTACGTGAGTAGGCAGAAGCCGGAGATCATTCCGACGACCGCGAGCGCGTCGCACCATCGGCGTTTGACGAACACTGCCACCGCGCTGAGCGCAGCCCCTATCAGCATGACGATCCAAGCGGTGCGGAAGGGGCGAAGGCGGTTGGACCGCAGTTCGGTCGCGATTCGCGCAGAGTCCGGGCGGTAGGCGGCCGGAAGCGCAGCTAGGGAATCGGCGAATCGTCGCGACGCGGCTGCGAATGCGGGTGCGTCATTGTTGGTGAAGGCGGACTTGAGTGCGGTCCATTCCGCGTGGACGTTTCCGTGGTCGTGTCCGCCGCTTGCTGCAGGTGCGTGGATCGGGTGCCAGCGTCCGTGGGCGTTCTGCGGATCCGGGATCGGTGTGATGACGTGTCCTCGAAAGATGTCCTGGAGCGTGCCCAGTTTCGCGTTGATGTCGCCGACTTTGGATTCGAGGGGGTCGGGTTTTCGGTCTTCTCCCATTTGTCCAAGGTTGCGTATGAGCGTACGCAGGTGTTTGTGGCTGATGAGCTCATTGTAGGAATAGACCGTTTGGGCGGCAGGCAGTTTCAGCTCGGCGCGGAGTTCGGAGTTCTTGATCTCGACGAGCGGCGCGGAGGACCATAATTCGGGTACGAACGTCCATGCGAGAAGCAGGGCGATGGGGTCGTGGTTCAGGTAGAAGCTGTCTCCGGTGACCTGTTCGACGAGGTCGCGCGCGACGGTGTCGAGCGGGGGATAGCGACCGTCGTGTTGCAAAGGTATTCCGCGGAGCGTGTCGTAGTCGAGCGAAGCCGGGAGTTCGGGCGTCGTCGAGGGAGTAACGAGCGCGCAGGTCGCGATGATGGAAATGGCTACGTGGCACATTGCGGTCTCAAGCTCCGTTGTTGGAGGGTACGACTGGCGGCTTGTCCGCCAGTGTCATGCGGTTGTCCGCGCCGTCGGTGGCGGCTGCGGCATCGGGTCGCGATTTACGCAGCGCGTCGGCGCGGCCGGGTCGGTGGTCCTTCGCGCGAGTGACGACGGGGTGCGCGACGGAGTTAGGGTGCGCAGGCGTGTGGGCGCGCTGTCGCATGCGGGTGACCAGGACCAGGATCATACCGGCGATGGTCGTGATGTACCCGGCGAACACGACGAACTGACCCGGGTCGCGAGCGACGCTGAGGTAGCTGATCGAGCGGTTGCCCTCAATCTTGTAACTGGACTGGTAGAACGTGAAGCCGCCGTAGTCTGTCGGGTGATTCATGCTGATGAGGCGGTCGGATTCGACGCCGTTGGCGGGATCGGTGATGGTGATGGAGCTTTCGAAGGATCGGGGTCTCATTCCACCGGGGTAGTAGCCGAGTTTGAAGCGGTTCAGCGTGACCTTGAATCCCAGCGGAATGGTCTTGTCCGAGAACGCGATCTCGAACGGCACGCCGTCGCGGGTTAGCGGGGTAACGCGGTTCTTTTGGACCCAAAGCGTGCTGACGTCGGTGTCGGTCTTGATTTCCAGTTCGACTGCCGGCGTGCGCTGCTTGCGCGGGGGATCGATGGCGGTAACCTCATGCGTGATGCGGGCGCGGTCAAACCGGCGGGTTACGGTAAACCGCTGATTCGGCCAAGGGGTCTCGATGGGCGTGCCGAGCTCGACTTTACGAGGCGCGTGACGCTTGCCGCGGTTGAAGAACCCAACAAATGTCTCGCCCGCAGGGCCGGTGATCACTTCGATCGGAGTGCTGGGTCCGGACGCTGACGGCGGAGTGAAAGTGACGGCGACATCTTCGAGCTCGGTGTCACCGTGCATGGACTTGAAATCGGGGAACTTGGCAAAGACCCAACGCACATCGGTGCCGCCCGGCCCAGCGATTTCGATCTCAATGGCTGGGTTCACGGGATCCTTCGATGCATTGGTGACGTTGCTGTCGTTGCCGACCGTGGCATGCGGAATGTACCGCAGGACGCCGAAAGTGTACGGCGTGCCGTCGAGCGGGACAGTCTTCTTGAGACAGTCGGGTAGGTCGAACGTGTGGTCGATTTCATTGTGCCGGACCGTGACGGTGCCCTTTCCGCCGGCGGCTGGCGGCGGGGAGATCATGCGCCGGAATCCGTCAGGCGTATCTGCGAACTTGTAGGCGATATGCAAGGGCCCGATGCGTTTGTGGCCGTTGGCGAAAACCCACGCTGTTTCTTGATGTTCACCGGAGCCGAGTGAGACCTCGACGGCGGGCCTGCCGAATGCGTTGTCGTTTACCACGTCCTCGCCGAAAGCGCTGTCCGGGATGTTGTTCAGCACTGTGGATGTCAATTCGCCGAGAACTATTGGCTTTGTGTCGGCGAGGTTGTTG
>JAJDDU010000398.1 GCA_029260155.1 Phycisphaerae bacterium
GAGCGGTTCCGTGCAGTCGGGTACAGACTACGAACACCCGGCGAAAACATCGGTGCGAAAATTTCGTCCGCGCCAATCCCAATCGACGCACCGCTGATCGATTTGCATTTCGACGGCTTCTGGATGAGCCCACGACACAAGGAGAACATGCTCCGGCCGGAGTTCACCGTCTTCGGCTGTCACACCCAGACACGCCGAATCAAGACGCCGCTCGGCGGACTCGTACCGCCGGTCGAATACGTCAACACGCTAACGCAAGACTTCGACAGCACCCGCGGCAATCACGTGTTCGGCATCCTCTACGACGACAACGACGGCAACGGGAAGTGGACCGCGCGCGATGACGGCGACCTGCAACGCGAAGGGCTGAGCGGCATCCGGTTCAAAGTGTACGTTCGCGGCAGCCGGACCGTTGCTGTCCACGGACGCACCACCGAAAACGGGCTCTTCTCCGCAGAGGTCGCCGACGGGCGTTTCGACATCGTGTTCAAAGACGGATCGCTCCCCGGCGGTGAATACATCGTCAGAGATACAAAGGTCTCAGGCGCCAACGTCGACGCCGGCAACTTCGACGTTGGGCTGAGTCGATAGTCTCTCTTTCACTTAGATGTCAGCTCAATCGCCTGGTTCCAATCGTCGGGCGGGGGGGATGCTTGGCGTTGGCGGACGTTCGTATCGAGCAAGTCGAGCGATGGGTCGTCGGCGCGGCTCTTTCGACACTGGGCAATGGCGCGAAGGGCGCCTTCCCAATCACGGTTCTGAAACTTGAGCACGGCTTCGCCAAACAGCGCCGCGTATTCGACTACGCCGATCTCGACTTCGCCCTCGCGGCCAATGAGCTCGTAGACGGGGACGCCGACCTTCTTGCCGACGACCTGCAAACTGCCGAGGTGCCTGACAACGTATCCGTCGCCCGCCGCCTCAAGCGTCGATTCGGAAATCATAGCTGCGATGCCGAACGGCTTGCAGGCCGGCTCCAGACGGGCGGAGAGGTTCACCGTGTCGCCGATGCACGTGTAGTCCAGCTTGTTGCTGCTGCCGTAGTCGCCAACGAAAACCTCCCCGGTGTTAACGCCGATCCGCATGCTAAGGCCCCTGACTTCCTCCCCGAGATCGCCCTCAGCCAGCGTGTTCTTGAGCTCTTGCAATGCGACAAACGAATTGAGCGTCGCTTCGCAGGCGGCCCGTGCGTGGTGCTCTACCGGCAACAGCGGTGGGTTATAGAACGCGAAAATACCGTCGCCCATGAACTTGTTGATCATCGCTTCGGAGCGAATCAACACGTCGCTCATGGCTTCCAAATACGGGTTGAGTACATCCCGCGTGCGCGACGCGCCCAGTCGCTCGCTGATCGAAGTGAACCCCTTTAGGTCGCTGAAGAAACAAGTAACCACCTGAGCACGAGGAGACAGATCGAGCGCTCCGGACTGCCGCGAAAGTTGCTCAGCCAGTTTCGCCGCGATCGCAGGCGAGGTGTACTGCGCGAGCGATTTGCTGAACGCACGCTTCTGCCGCTCCTCGGTCAATTGCCGATACAACGTCACGAACGCCCACGCGAGAAACGCAGCCACCAGCGGTCCGACGATGTCAATGTGCAGCGTGTAGCGATCGAACAGATGAAAAGCGATGACCCACAGACTGGACAGGAACAGGAGCATCATCAACAGACTAAAAGCAGGCCCCCGCCACGTCGTGACGAACGTGACCGGCAAACCGACGGCGATGATCAACAGCAGATCGAACCAACGCGGCATCGATCGCGGAAACCGATCGAGCAACATGCTGTTGATCACGTTGGCGTGGGCCATCACACCCGGCACCTCGTCGAAAACCGGTGTGTTCACCGTGTCGGCGACCGCAGTAGCCGTGTAGCCGACCAGGCAGATCTTCCCTTCGATGTCAGAACGAAGTTGCTTGAGCAAACCGTCAATCTCTGCCTGTCGGCGCGAAACTGTCTGGGTGGTTTGCCGCGCGATGGCGGCGGTGTCGAAGTTCCCAGCCAGCTCGAGGACATTCCGCTCAGCGGGATCGAGCTCTGATTCGTCGCCCTCGCCGCTCAAGTACTCGCGTATCGCTTCAGCATCCCCCGCAACCGAGTCGATCCGGTCCTGCTCGATCGCTCGTACCTCCGCTTCGAGCTTGGCCAGATCGACAGGCGATTCACCGGAAATCGCCTGCCAGCGCAGCGCCTTCAAGCGTTTCACTCTCCGTGCGTAGTCCTCATAGGCCTTGCCCGCTCCCGAGGTGCTCGCGTCGACGAATCGCGCACGAATGCCCGTCTCGTACCCTTGAGCTTGCTCGATGTAACGGCGGTTGGTCGGAATCCGCAGCACCGACGCAACGGGAATGTGTTTGAAGCTACGCTCCCACTTGCCCGGATCTTCGTCGTCAGTGTGCCAGTTGATGAGCGTGCGCCCGGCGCTATCCAATTGAATCCGCCAATCCCGATTGCCGCTTCGATCGCGCATCGCGAGGATGTTCCGATCCTCCAGTCGGATGGAGGACTTGTCGACGTCCAGCACGTCACGAGCCAGCGCGAACCCCAGGTGCTCGACCAGTCGGCCGCGATCATTGGCAACCAGCGGAACGCGCCGCATCACGCCATCGGCGGCATCGACATCGAACACGACAAGCCCCGCACGGGCAGCAGACGCCAACTTCCAGTAAGGAAGCGTAAAATCAGCGGCGTTGCGGATCTTGCCGATCAGGGACGGATGCAACATATCAGCCGCATCCAATGCGTAACGCTCGCTCGAAACGAACCGGAACGCTCTGCGCAGATCCCACAGATCCGGCGTCTCGACGTCCAATGACGCACCAGGGAGAATATGCGCCAGAGTCGCAGGCCAATCAGCGTCCGTGTTCGCCCGACGGAACCGGGCGGCCAGACGGTGTGCAACGTCCCGCTTGGCCGGCGCGAAATGGCGAGCGACCTGTTCCTTCGTCAGCCCCAAACGCGAAGCCAGATCCCGCTCGGTGAGCGCAAATTCCGTCTCCAGCAAGTGTTCGACGCGCCACCGTTCAAAAAGCTGAGCGCGATCCCGCTGCTCCGCCGCACGGCCGGACCCTGTGGACATCCAGTCCACACCCTCGGGCATCAAACTGCGCACGCGCGCATCAAACGCTTCGAGCGACGGCGCCGATGCCCCTTCGTTGAGGACCTTCAGAGCGTTCCGGCGAACGTCGTTCGGGAAGTACTGCGGTTCGTATGTGCCGGCGAACATCCCAAGATAGACATTACCCGCATCGGCCAGAGCGTCGCCAAACTCGTCGTCGTCCCAGACGGCATCGGAAACGTTGACCTCGTCGGCGAGGCCTCTTAGATCGTCGAACTCATAGTCGGGGTTGAGTCGCGGATGCACGACGCGCGCAAACTCGGGCGCGTCAAACACGAGGTCCATCAGAATCGCTTCAGCCCCCAGCTCGCGCAGTGTGTTGACCAAGTCGGCGTGAATCCGTCGCGGCCAAGGCCACTTGTGGACGTTTTCCACGGCGTAGTCGTTGATGTCGATCAGGACGATGCGGTCGTCGGCTTCGATCGGGTTGGCACGCCTGAATTTGACATCCAGCAGCTTAAGGCTGAACGGCTCAAGCGTGCCATACCGGTAGCTTCCCGCCGTCGCAGCCGTCACCACCGCCCCGACGACCAGTCCCCAAAGATGTGCGCGTAACCAGCCAAGCCGCGATCGCATCACGTTATACTACCACGCAGCCGTCAGATGTTAAACAGATCGCAACACTTCAGCCGAGTGCAATGAAGAGAGCCGCAAAAGCTGTTGGGTGGCACGGTCTGGCGAAGCCAGGCCGTGGGGCAGCGCGGCCCTCACGGCCTTGCTGCGCTGCGTTCCGCAAGACCGTGCCACCCATCGCCAGCTGCGCCTCTTCGCATTGCAGTTGGCAGAAGAGTTACGACGTTTAAAACGGACAACTGCCCGAGCCGACAGCCTCACGGGGGGACGCCACCCAAAGTACAGCGCGCGGCGGCGTGCCCCATTCTTCGGCGCAGCCGGAGGGGAGGGGATTCCTACTCGAACGTCCCCGCAGACGGGCAGAGTTTCGCCAGTTTGCAGCCGTCGCAATCCGGCTTGCGCGCAGGACAAACGCGCCGGCCGTGCTGAATCATGGCGTGGCTGAAATACGTCCAGTTCTTCCGCGGAACGATCTCCATCAGATCGCGTTCGATCTTCACGGCATCTTTGGAGTTCTTACTGCGCCAAGTGATCGCCATCCGCTCAGCCAAGCGACCGACATGCGTGTCTACAACGATGCCCTCGTTCTTCTTGAACCACGTACCGAGAATGACGTTGGCTGTCTTCCGCGCAACGCCCGGCAACTCTACGAGTTCTTCCATCGTGTCGGGCACCTCGCCGCCATGCTTCTCAACCAGCAACGCACAGGAGTTCTTGGTGCTCTTCGATTTCTGCCGGAAGAATCCGGTGGAATGAATGATTTTCTCGATGTCGGCGAGAGGAGCGTCCGCCAGTGCAGCCGCACTGGGAAACTCCGCGAACAAAACGGGCGTTACTTTGTTCACCGTCTCGTCCGTCGACTGGGCCGAGAGTATTGTCGAGATCAACAATTCGAGCGCACTGTTGTGTTCGAGCGCACAGTCGGCCTCGGGGTAGAGTCGCTTCAAACCGCCCAGAATCTTCTTGGCGCGATCTGCGCGACTCTGTGCGAACTCGCTCGGTTTTCGGATACGTGTGTGTGCTTTCATGTGGCTGTCGGATCGACCCAACTGGACTCGCCGTTGGCCCAAACTTCCTTCTTCCAAATGGGGACGCGCTGCTTGAGTCCATCGATCAGGAAGCTGCAGGCCGAGAACGCCTCCGCCCGGTGCCCGCACGCGACGACGATCACGACGCTGGCCTCGCCGATCGGCACCGGACCCGTGCGGTGCGCGAACGCAATTCGCCGAATAGTCCACAGCTGCCGCGCTTCAGAGGCAAGCTTGCGCATCTCACTCACCGCCATGTCGTTATACGCTTCGTACTCCAGCCGAATCAGCCCGCCGTGGACCGGATGCTCCTCGAAGCGCGTGACGCCGTCGAATGCAACCACGCCACCCACGGCTGAGTCGCCGCCCACGTGACGTCGCAAGTCTTGAACATCGATCGGCGATTGCACGATGACGACGACATCATCCTCCGTACCACCGGAAACAGGAGGGATGACTGCGACGCGATCACCTTCGACCAGCGTGCGTTGCTCATCGGCGAACTCCAGATTTACCGCGAATCGCAACACCACGCGCCGTGCCGCAAGCTCCGGATGATCGCCCAGCATGCGATCGACAAACGCGCCGAGCGATGCGCCGGTGTCGACGTCGAACGCCTCGTCACCCCTACCCGCCCAATCGCGTGCGGGTCCCAGATACTCCACCGCTATTCTCACCGCAGCTCCCGTCGCGACCCCGCGTGACGCACAGATCCGTGCAACGCCCGCCATTCTGCCACCTGGCCAGCGATTTGTCACGAAGCGCAGAGGTGCCAAGATGGGGATTCTGGGCACTCAAGAATCTTCCTGACACCTTCGTTCCCTGAAACCAACGTTCCCCAAAAAAAGCGGTGCCGACACAGAAGCGCCGGCACCGCAAGGAGACTATTCGGTTTTACTCCGTCGCTCTAGCGACGAATGCTGCGTTTCATTCCGGCGAGCCCCAGCATGCAGAACGGCAGGCAGAAGAACCCGAGCGTGCCGCACAGACCGCTGTTTCCACAGCCAGTGCTGGTCGTCTCGGCTTGGACAGCCTTGGCGATGCCGATGGCGAACGTGCCAAACGAATCGACCTCTGCCCAAACCTGGTTGTCCGCCGTGCCGACTCCGTAGTCACCCAGAACACCAGTCGCCGCGCGGCCGCCCTGATCCGTTTCGCCGGCGGGCTCGTACTCGCCACTCGTCGCGTTGAATTGGTGCAAACGCAGGTCCGACTCGCTGATTCCCGTCAGGTCGGAATCAAGGTACGTCAACTCCAGCGTGGCGACCGAGTTGGTCGTCATGCCGGTGGTTGCGATCGTGACGCTACCGCCGTAGCTCTGCTCGTCGTCGAGACCCGGGAATCCCGGAGCGACACGCGCCGTCGCCGACGTCGCCGGATCGTCATCGTACGTCACCGTCAGGCCAAACGTGCCAAAGACGTTGGAAGCGCCCAGTGACACACCGATGTCATCGCCCGCCGGATCGAAGACCTCGAACTCGACGCTGTCGTCAGCGAGCGTGTTGAAGCTCAACTCAGCCCCTGTCGGCACAGCGTTCAACGCAAGCGAGTAGCTGGACCCGTCTGCGTCGGTCATCACAATGGTCTGATCGCCGTCACTGTCAAAGCTGGCGTCGATCTGCGGGCTGTCCCCCAGCCCGGCGATGCTTACACTCAGCGCCTGCGTGCCGCTTCCGTCGACCACGGTAAGCGTCTGGCCGCCGTTGTCACCGAGCGAAACGTCGATCTCCGAACCCTGCTCCGCGCCCGACACCTCTACGGTCAGGTCCGGGGCATCGCCGTCACCGATGACCAGCATGGTTGTCCCCGCATCATCGGTGGTGAGTTCGACCATGGTTCCGGCATCGAGTCCGCCGACCATGACGTCCACCTGATCGTTGACCAGATCGGCAAACCCGCTGATC
>JAJDDU010000399.1 GCA_029260155.1 Phycisphaerae bacterium
GCGATGATGGCGTACGGGCACGCTCCGGTCGCGTGGTCGGCCGCGGTCGCGAACGTCCCGTCACCATTGTTCGTGAACACGGAGTAGCTGGCGATGGCTCCATTTCCTGCGGCGATGTCGATGTCGCCGTCGCCATCCAGATCGCTCAACGTAATGGTCTGCGGCTCGAAGCCGGCTTGGTAATCAGTGGCCTCGCCGAACGTGCCGTCGCCGATGTTGAACATGACCGCGACCCTACCGCCGAAACCGGTGGCGGCCACGACGGCGTCGAGGGCTTGGTCGCCGTTAAGGTCGGCGAGTTCGACGTCCCAATTCGAGAAGCCAGCGTCGTAGCGAACCTCGTCGGCGAACGTGGCGTCTCCGTTGTTGAGCAGTACGGACACGTCCTGGCCTTGATGGTTGGCGGTGAGGAGGTCCAGGTCGCCGTCCGCGTCGAGATCGCCCATCACCACGTCGTAGAGGTCTCGTCCGGCGCCAAAGCTGCCGGACTCGGTGAATGCGCCCTTGCCGTCGCCCAGCAGAATGGAGACCGTGTTTTCGGATCGAATGGCCACGGCGAGATCGGGGTTGCCGTCGGCGTTGAGATCGCCGATGGCCGCGGCGCGCGTCCATGAGGAGACGGCGAATACCGTGGGGTCGCCGAACGCGCCTTTGCCGTCGTTCAGCAGAACGGAAACGGAGGTGTTGCCTTCCTCCGCGGTGACGATGTCGAGGTCGCCGTCGAGATCCAGGTCTCCGACAGTGATGCCACGTGGTCCGTCCGGACCTTCCGCCCGGTAGGAAACCGGATCGGCGAACCGGCCTTCGCCGTCGTTGAGAAACACGCGGACATACCCGATCCCGGACGCGTCGTCGGCGTCTTCGTTGCCAGTCACGACGTCGATGTCGCCATCGCCGTCCAGATCGCCGGACGCCGCCGAGACGGGCTCTCTTCCCGTGTCATGAATGAACGATCCGAAGAGCGGCCCCGCGACCTGCGGAGCCACCACGACGATCCCAACATCGGTGATGCCGTCGGGGACGATGGTGTATGTGTCGGAGCCTCCGACGTGGGGAATGCCCACGAGGTTGGCGGAAGCGGCCACCGTTGCGCTGGCGTCGATGGGAGCGTCGACCAAGACGACGAAGAACCCGTTCGCGTCCGTCTCGGCGATGCCACCGAAGGCGGTGCTCGTAACAAGGGCGCCTTCGACGGCCGAGTCGTCGCCAAGCCGGACGTACCCCTCAATTGTAGTTTGTACGGTCTCCGACAGAATATCGACACGCTTGACCGACGTGGCGCCGTCGTTGGTAGCGGTCACAAAGACCCCGCCGCGCAGTAACGAGGAGAGCAGTCCATCCTCGTTGACCATCGCAACGGACGGGTTGCTGCTGCGATACACCGTACCCATGCTGGACGGCGTCAGATCATTCATGCTGCCGTCTGGAAAAAGACCGGTCACGGCAAGTTGGAGTGACTCACCGAGCGTCAACGAATCCGGATTCGCGTCGACGACAATCGCCCGAGCGAGAAACGGCGGCGGCGCGTCCGTGATGGTCATGTCGTCGACGACAAACTTGATGTCGTCTTCGATCCGAAAGCGCTCGCTGAAGGTGAACCGCGTGACGCCGCCCGCCGTGCTGACACCGGTGACGCGCAAATACTCATCGCTGACGAAGTCGGGAACGGTCCCCGGCCCGCCCGGTCCGAACTCATCCGGCGCCGCGACGTTCGCGATGCGGAACGTCCCGTCGGGGTTCACGCGCACGGTTTCGTCCCGAACGGTGACCGTCCATGTCGCGTCGAGTTGAGCCGTCGCGCTGGACGCGAGCGCCGTCAAAAAGAGAGCGACGAGCGGTAGGGCGGGTTTCACCCGCCGCGTCGGATCGAGCAGACGGGTGAAACCCGCCCTACCCTTGGCTGACAGTAAGTTGGTTCGTTTGTTGACCATGTGTCTTTCTCAGTAGCGTTCGCCCATCCACGCTCGGGCCTGTTCAATCTCTTCAGTGGAATACGCACCGGGAAATCTGGGCTGGACCGGGAAGTCTCCGACCGAACGGGTCAGCACGTCCAACGCGTATTGCGCGAACGCCATGCCCTTCTCGCCGTGACACGCCACCGGCAGTTCGCGATCACTGTCGAGGTAATGGCCAATGACGCGCGTGGCCTGCGGGTGACGAATGTAGGCGACGTCTTGCAGAAGGAGCGTGACCCGGACCACCTCGTCGGTTTCTGCCTGGACCTGCACGATGCAACGACGTACGGCAAACTCGTTTCCCAATCGCGCTCGCGCCAACTGCGCGGCCCAGTTCACTTTTCCGTACCACTTTCCGGTGTCCAGATTGGTTGGCCCCGCCGCCAACTCGGCCAGACGCGGCAAGAGTCCGCGAAGCCCAGCGACACCGGTCAAACGGACAAACTCTCGACGCGGCCGCCCACGGACGAGTGTCCGGATGCGCTCTTTGGCGTCCAGCGTGAAGTCGGAGGCGTCAAAATCGAGTAGTTGCCTGGCGGCATGTTGCCAGACCAGCGATTCGGGATCGCTGCATGCGGTCACCAACTGCGTCGCGACCTGTCGCCTAATTCGAGGCTCGACATCCCCGTTGGCGACATGCCATGCAAGCGCGTTGGCCAAGCGGCGCACCTTTCGATCATCGTCGTCCGCAAAAGGCGCGACGGCTGCCAGGACGGCGCCGGCGTCACCCGAGGCGAGTGCTTTCGTCGCCATCGGCAGTGCCCCCCCATCGCGCAGCGCGTTCATGGCCGACACGATCGCCTCGCCAGGTTCCTCCGCACCGGCAGCCACCCCGACTGCCGGCGTTAGGCACGACACGAGTGCGAGCAACATCAGTTTGAATCGTCGTACATCAAGAGCCATCACGGTCACTTCTCCTGCCTGCGTGCCCCACCCCATCTTGGGGTGGGGCACGGACGCTACGGATTCAACTGATCCCATTGGGCTTTGCGTAGTTCAAACGGGTTCGTCTCGACACTATGCATCAGGTTCTCGACGTCGGGATCGTTGATGCAGTTCGCCGAGTCCGGGTGACAAAGCCCGACGCCGTGGCCCAGTTCATGCGCTAACGTGTTCTCCACAGACTGCCCGCCGGTGTGCTTGGCGGTTTGCACGAAACCGTAGCGCTGGTTGAAACCCATGCGCCCAAAACTGTTACGGTTCCAGTTGTCCACTAGGAAGATGTTCTTGTCGTAGCTGGTGTCGCCGGCTTGCGTGGCCAACGTGTTGGCTTCAACGCTGCTCAGGAATGGTCCATTCATGTCCAACTTGCCGTCTTGGTCCAAGTCAAAGTGAATCGTCTGATCAGGCAAGCGAGTCACCACCCATTCAACCACGGCTTGGTTGTACGTGACATCGTTGAGGTATTGCTCGATCGTCGCCGTCGGGTAGTCCGTACTTACAACGTCCGTGTTGTTCGCCGTCGTGTCGCACTGACCGTCAACGCCGGCATGGATGACACCGTTAAGGTCGTCGACGACGTCTCCGGGAGCCGGCTTGGTGTCACGGGACCCGTTGGCGCCGTAGGAAACGCACGGATCGGACGGGTTGACGTCGGCTCCCGGCACCTCCAGTTGCACGTCGTCGTTCTCCTCGTGCACACGAATAATGGCCACCGTCTTGACCAGCTTCTCGTACGAAGACACACGCAGACTGCCGAGCGCCTCGCCCGATGCACTGCCCGCCCGCGCCTCAATTTGCGCCACACCCGCAGTCGTACCGCTAAGCGTGAGAATCTCTGTCGCTTGCCCACCCGCGATTTCCGGCGTCACACCGACAACGCCCGGATCATTGCTCTCGAAGAAGATGTCCTCGGTCGGCTGCAGATTCTCAAAGTTTACCAGGTCGCTTCCGCCGACCTCGACGGACTTGTCGTTGATGGTGGCGTCGGTGCGATCATCGTATCCAAGCTGACGCGTTGGGTTGTCGCGGAAACGCCCGCTGACCACCGTCACCTGAACCGTAAAGCTGCAGGGATCAAGTTCGTTCCCGTCCTCATCCTGAGGCGTCCACGTGGCCGTGACGGACTTGGGGCCCAGCGTGTTGAACCGCGTGGCGAAGACGTTGCCTTCAGCGGTCGGCGGATCGTCGCCGCCGGTCCACGACATCGTGCCTGGATTCGGATGACCGTTGGCGATGAGCAGCACCGTGTCGTCCTCGAAGACAACGTGCGGGCCGGGGTCCTGCAGGCTGACGACGCAGTTGGCGACGTCGGCGGTCACTTCGTACGGCGGGCAGTTGCAGCCCCACCCAGCCGTGGAGATGCCGGTGCCGGGGTCGGTGTGAATACACGTTCCGTCGTCGGTCACGCTTCCGGTGGCGATGATCTCGAAACGCATGGTGTCGTGATTGAAGCTCAAGAAGTAGGCGATGCTCCCCGGAGCGAGTCCGGACATGTTCGGGTAGATGATCTCCACGGGTGGATCGAACTGAGCGCCCGCCGGCTGGAGCGTCCACGCGAACGGCGGCGCCGCGCCGTCGGGCATGGGCATGGGGATCTTGTCGAACTTGACTTGGTTAAGCGATAGAAACGCGGTATCGCCGGGGGCCGGTACGCTTCCGTCAGCGCATGTCATCGACCCGGCACGCACGATCATGCGCAAACCCTCGACGCCCTCAACCGTCAATTCGACGTCCTGTGTGTTGTCGAACTCAACGATGTTGTTGGGATTGAGCGGCGGCAGCAACACCGGCGTCGGAAGGCTGTTCTCAGCGTCGGGCACGACGTACGTTTCAAAGTGCAGCGACGGGAAACTGCCCGGATCGATGTCCGAGCCGTTTTCCCCACCGACGTGAGTCGCCACCGAGCCGTCGACGTAGAGATCGGCCGGTCCCGAAGACAACAATTCGTCGAACCGGAACAGCCCGTTGATGTCCGTGGTGGTCGGGATCCCGGATCCGCCGACAACAAGCATGCACTCCGCTCCCTGGATCGGCTGGCTGGAGTTGTCTAGCACCACGCCGCTGAATACCGTCGGCTGGCCGTCGGTTGCATTCAGTATCCGCAGCACGCCAAAAACCGTGAACCGCGCGGGACCGGCTGGGTTGTTCGGAAAGTCCGCTTCGATCACGTGGTTGCCCGACTCATCACCGACGCTGAACTCCACTTCCGCGTGGCCTGTGTCAGTAGTTGTCACTGTGACGGTGGTTCGGTCGTTCACCCTGCCGTCGCCCCGAACAACCGTAAATGTGACGGGGACGCCCGGCACGCCGTTGCACCGGTCGTTGACCCAAACCCGCAGCGGCTCCAGCGCGGGACCTCCGGTCTCAGCGTTCTGTCCGTCTCCGCCGCCGATGTTGATCTGCGCCGCCGGGGCGGGCGCGGCGGAAGCACAGAAGAACGTCGTCCCGGCGATGCTCGTCGACGTAACTTCAACGCGGTTGTTCCCGCACCCTGCATCACTGCCTATCCGCCAATAGGTTTGGGCGATGCCGTCCGCGTCGGTTCGCACCTGCAACATCCGTCGCCAGCCGTCGCCAGACTGCTCGGACAACGATGCGGCCAATAGCCCGTTACTGCGAGTGACATCAAACGTCACTACTTTGTCCGCGAACGGGGCGCCGCCGGCGTCGGTCACACGAACCGCGATCGGATCAGGCAGCACGCCGTGGATTTGCGTCGTCTGACCCATGCCGGACACGGGCCCCATCTGAGGCGCATTGGTCGGGATGTGTACGCGGGACACCGTGATTGACCGTGAGCTGGTATTCCCTAGCGCGTCGGTGGCAGTCGCCGTCAGCACGTTGTTCCCCAACGCCAGCGGGACCGCTTGACGTTCAAACGTACCGTTGGTGCCGATGCCGACGTCAACCTCCGCTGCGACCCCGTTCACCGTGACCGTCAGCCCCATGAATCCGGTCAGCAAGTCGGAAACGCGTCCAGTGACATCGATCGCGTCATTGGTCAACTCCGCACCATCCTGGGGGAAGTCGATGAACACCACAGGCGGCTGACTGTCGTGCGTGATGACCGTCGCGGTCGGCTGACCGCGAACGCCCGCAGCGGAAATCGCCGTGAAGAACAGTTGATTGGTCCGGTCCTCCCCCAGTGTGATGTCCGCGGAGAACGCGCCGGCGTCGACGGGAAACTGCGCGGTCTCACTCGGCCCGGAGACCTCAACCGCCGCAACTGCGTCGTCCTGACAGGTCTCGACCGACCCGGTGATCGTGATTATCGACTGGTCGCTTTCCGTCGTGTGTGCGTCCAGTATCGGTGCCGGCGGCGGCGCCAACCGATGCACAAACTCGGCCAACACGAACGTGTCTTCCGCGATCATCAACTGATACGTTTCGCCGACGCCGGCCGCATCTCCGCCCCAGCGTAGAAAACATTCCACCGGCGAGTTCGTCGCCGTCAGTTGCACGGTTGCGTCCGCCGGGTACAGCCAACCCTGCCCGTCCTGCACGGCCGTCGGCGTGCCCTGCGGATTGACGGCGACACTTCCTTCGCCCTCGATTGACACACTAAGTTGAAACAGCTCAACGGGTTCGGGGGGGATCTGCGTGTTTCCGCCGCCGGACGGGATCAACTCGAATCGGGCGGTAACGCTCTTGTCGGTGTTCATGGATATCTCGATGTCCGGCGAATCGCCGCTTGCGTCGCCCTCCCAACGCGCGAACTGGTTTCCCGGTTCAGCCGTAGCATTCAGGGACACCGCCGTGCCCGTATCGAAGACACCTCCCGAAGGCGTTAGGCTTACGCTTCCATTGCCGACAGTTTCGATTTCGAGCGTGAACAGTTGAATGAAGACGGCGGTGATAGCGGTGCCGCGTTCGACGGTGATCGCAATGGACGGCTGCGAGGAATTGAAGTCGCCTTCCCATCGATCGAATCGCCAACCGGACTCGGGGGCGGCCGTCAGGATCAGTTCGGTTCGGTCTGCGTAGCGCCCGCTCGGCACATCGACTCGTCCGTTGCCGAGTACGTCGATGGTCACTTCGAATTGGGACAATGGCTGTTCGGGCGGATCCTCCTCTTGCGGCGGCGGCTGTGGCTGCTCACCGGTCGGTTCCACTGGATCGGTTTCATCCACGTCGGCAGGTAGGGGTTGGCCCGTGTCCTGTGGCGGCGGCGGTTCGTTCGCCTCCTGGATGAATAAGTTGCAACCCGTCGCCAGTGAAAGGCAGATTCCGAGAATCGCGGCAGATGCCACCCATCCCGCGACACCGGCCACAACGCGCATGTTGGGCGGGGTCACGTGCCCCCGAAGTAACCTGCGTGGTATCATCGTAGAATCTCGTTTTTCTTCTTGCCCATCGGCGGCACAGCGACCACCGTTACCCACAACGCGACAATAAGGGCGCGCGACCGACATCGCGTTGCTTTTTTTCGGATTGTGCGTCGGATCGCCCATTCTCGGACCGTGGTCCGGCTGCGACTTGTTTCAAGTGGACGGCTATACTACTGAGACGGCCTGACCTGGGGTCGGAGCCGAACATCCATAACGATGCCGCAAACAACGGAGACGCCCCCGGTGCCCGAGAAGCCTGACATCACACGCATGCTGCGGGATTGCGGCGACGGCGACGATTCGGTCATCGATTCGCTGTTGCCGGTCGTGTACGACGAACTGAAGCGATTGGCCGAAAGTCATCTGCAACGCGAACGCCCGGACCATACGCTTCAAGCCACGGCGCTCGTCCACGAAGCCTATCTTCGCCTTGTGGATCAGACCCGTGTCGAATGGCGCAACCGTGCGCACTTCTTCGCCCTTGCTGCGAAAGCAATCCGGCGAATCTTGATCGATCACGCTCGTGGAAAGAAACGGGACAAGCGCGGCGGCGGGCGAAAGGCACTGTCGCTCGACTCGGCCCTTACCATCTGCCAGGACGAGACTGCTACCGACCTGCTTGAGCTCGATGATGCGCTGACGCGGTTTGCTGAAAATGATCCCGGCAAGGCTCGGGTCGTCGAGATGCGCTTCTTCGGCGGGCTTTCCAACGAGGAGACGGCTGCCATCCTGGGCGTGACGTCGCGCACGGTGGAGCGCCACTGGCAGTATGCCCGAGCGTGGCTGTATCGGGAGATGACAAGCAGCGGCACCGACGTGAAGCGGAACTAAGCGCATGCCCGAACCACCGCGGCCGTCAGCCGCCGACATTTTCTGCGACGCGCTCAACGTCTCGCCGGATGAGCGGGCAGGTTTTATTCGAGAGTGCTGTGCCGGGGACGCTGCCCTTCTGGCTGAAGTGCGGTCACTGTTGGCCGCCCATGGCGAAGCGGGCTCGTTCCTGAGGACGCCCGCAACGCAACTTGAGCTGCCCGAGTTGGCGGAAGCGGCGATCGGGCAACGCATTGGACCCTATCGAATTTCGGCGCGGGTCGGCAGTGGCGGCATGGGCTCCGTCTACCGCGCCGTCCGCGATGACGACCACTATCACAAAGAGGTGGCCGTCAAGCTCGTCAAGCGTGGTATGGACACGGACGACATTCTCCGCCGGTTCCGCGCTGAGCGCCAGGTGCTCGCCAATCTCGAACACCCCAACATCGCCCGACTGATCGACGGCGGCGCCACCGACGCCGGGTTACCCTATCTGGTGATGGAATTCGTGGATGGGCTCCCCATCGACCACTACTGCGTTGAACGCCGACTGGCCGTCGATCAGCGTCTCATGCTATTCGAAAAAGTCTGCTCCGCGGTTCATTACGCCCACCAGAATCTCATCGTTCATCGAGATCTCAAGCCCAGCAACATCGTTGTCACCATCAATGGCATGCCCAAGCTCCTGGACTTCGGAATCGCCAAGGTCCTCAGCCCCGAAGGCGACGCACCCGCACACACGGTCACCGAACCCGGTCAACGGTTTATCACCCCGGCGTACGCCAGCCCGGAGCAGATTCGAGGCGAGCGTGTCACCACCGCCAGTGATGTCTACGCGCTCGGCGTCGTGCTCTACGAACTGCTGACCGGACATCGGCCTTACCTGACCGACAGCCGCTCCGTCCATGAGATCGAGCGACTGATTTGTCTCGATGAACCGACGAAGCCAAGTACCGCCGTGACCCGAGGACCCGCACCCGATGCCCACGGATCGCAATCCGTGGGATCGATGCCCCAAAAACGCCTCGCCCGAAAACTCGCCGGCGACCTCGACAACATCGTGCTCATGGCCCTTCGCAAGGAACCGCAGCGGCGGTACGGCTCCGTCGAACAGTTCGCCGAGGACCTGCGGCGCCACCGCGAGGGACTGCCCGTGGTCGCCCGGCGGGACACCATTCGCTACCGAGGGGCCAAGTTCGTCAAACGCAACAGACTCGCCGTCGGCGCCGCAGCCGCCGTAACACTCGCTCTGGTCGCCGGATTCATCACCAGCGCTGTGCTCTACACGCAAGCGGACCGCGCCAAGCGCGCGGCCGAGCGCGTCAGCCGACTCCTCCAGGACACGCTCGCATCGGTCAACCCGGAAATCGCCCGTGGCCGGGACGTCACCGTGCTGCGCGGCCTACTCGACGATTGCGCCCAGCGGATCGATACCGAACTCGCCGACCAACCCGATGTCGCCGCCGCGCTGCATCTGACCATCGGGAACACGTATCTGAGTATCGCACTCTACGGCGAAGCCGAACGGCATACCCGTGCCGCGCTGGCCCTACGTCAAGCGACGTCCGGCCGCGACCACGCCGACGTCGCTACGTGCCTCGATCAACTAGGGAATCTGCTGCGAATCAAGGGCGACTACGCTGCATCGGAATCCGCGTTTAGGCGCTCGTGTGAGATATGGCAATCGCGCACCGGCCGGCGGCACGCCAAGGTCGCCGCCGCCCACGTCAATCTTGGGCGTGTCGTCGAGGCCATCGGGCGGGCCGACGAGGCCGAAGAACACTACCGGACGGCGTTGTCCATAAACCGCGAGACCCTCGACGCGAACCACTCCGATTTGGCGTCCAACCTGATCCACCTCGGTCTTCAACTCATGCACCGCAAGTCGAACACCAGTTACGATTCAGCCGAGCCCCTCCTTCGCGAAGCGCTCCGGATTCGCCGCAACGCCGATGAAGAAAACCACCCGAGTTTGGCGCGGGCACAGATGGCACTGGCGGGATTGCTACGCGAACGGCGGCGGTTTGAGGATGCCGAGCCTCTCTATCGCGAGGCCCTCGCCCTCCGCAAAAAAGTGCTCGATGCCAATCACCCCGACATCGCAGCCGCGTTGAACGACTTGGCGACACTCCTCGAATTCCGTGGCGACTACACCGCGGCCGAACCAATGTACCGGGAAACGCTGGCCATCCAAGAGAGTTCGCTCGGGGACCGCCATCCCGAAGTCGGAACCACACTCAACAACCTCGCCGGATTGCTGCGAAAATCCGGTCGCTACGATGACGCGGAACCCCTGTTCCTCCAGGCCGCCGACATCTACCGCGGTTCCCTCGGCCCGCGACACTTCTGGGTGAGCATTGTCTTGCAGAATCTCGGAGTCCTCCTTGAAACGAAGGGAGATTGCGCAGCGGCGCTACCCATCTTTGAAGAGGCCCTCCACATACGAAAGGAATCGGTCGCCGCTGACAACTGGCGCATCGCCCAAATCGAAGCCCTGCTTGGCGGATGCCTGACCGCGCTAGGGCGGTACGACGAAGCGGAACCTTTGTTGCTCGCCAGCTTCCCGCGAATCGAACGCGCTCGCGGTGCCGACGACCCCATCACACGCGACGCTCGACGGCGCCTCGTCGATTACTACACTGCCACCGACCAGCCGACGCTCGCTGCCAAGTACCAGAATCACTTACCCGATTCAGACAGCGAGAAGTAGCCTCCAGCGAGCGAATGCCCTTGGGGTTAGTGAGGTACTGGCTACCCATCCTACCGTTCTCCAGTCGCCGAACGAAGGCAGATTGTGCAGACGCACCATCACGCTTCGGGTCAGCTACCCGGACATCTGCACGGCGCGCTATGCCCGGAACACACTCCTCTGCGCCGCGAAGAAGTTGGGCGTTCTCGAACACATCCAACCTCTGGTCGATGTCTAGGAGCGTCACTGTGAGGACGTGGCCGGGGCATACAGCGAGGCGGCTTTTCGTGTTGACAACACGCTGCCGACGGCGGCGCCTACTTGTTGATGGGGGACATGACATGAACGGGGATACTCTCTTCGCGAGCAGTCCGTGTGCCGTGCAATTCCTGGGTCCGGTATTGCCGGGTGAACCACCACAGCCATGCCCGGAGTTGCTGACGGAAGGAGAGGCGATCTGGTACGCACCTTGCTAGGTTGCAGCGGGAACCGGCCCAGGCCGTTGACGCCCATCTGCACCTTCTTGATATATGTCCTATCCGGCCTGACATCCTGTTTTTCAGTGTGAATGAACACGGGAGGTTGGACGATGTCGGTGCGAAATGCCAAACAGGAGGAGTTGCGGCGGCTCGAAAGCAAGAC